>CANJHO010000072.1 GCA_947474165.1 Legionellaceae bacterium | reverse complement strand
GTGTGTGGATACGGCGGGTCTTGCAATGTAGCGGCAAAGCCGTTCCACCTTGTCTCGTTGATGTGATTTCGCACTGACGCCCGCATGAAGTGAAAAGCCCCCTCCCTTTGCCAACGTTTGACCATTTATTTCATCCGCCTCTTCATCTTGAGCAGGCAACGTTTTTAACGTGAAAACCTTCTTGCCTCGCTGAGAACCAACGGCAATTGTGAATCGAGTGGCTTTCATAAAAAACATGCTATTCGGTTACTTAATATGGGCCGTAAGAAGCAGCAACGCTATGTAAAGAAAGGCCGGCCTAACCTATAACCAGAGTGTGGGGTGACTAAATAAGCATCAATAACTCACGTAACACAGTGGTTGCATAAGTCCCTGGCGGTAGGCTAAATGTAAAAACATTGTCTTGAAAATGAAGCTGTTGGGGTAGGAGCACCATTGAACGATAAGCCCGTTGGAGTTGATGTTGTTCTAAGCCAGTGCACCATGCCTGCCAGGCTGCTAGAGCCTCGATTTGGCAACGTAGTGCCTCTTTCGTGATTAACTCCTGACCCACTCCCCAAAGGGGGGCCGTCGGTGCAATGTCATTTTCTTTCACCCGTCTGATGATTTCATCATCGACAACATCGATTTGAAAAACACTATGACTGCCAGCAAGCATCATTAAATCACCACTTAATGGCTTATTCCAGCTCGCCTCACCCACTCGATAACTTAGGATTTGATTAAATAAAAACGATCGGGCTGCAGAGTAATAGATACCCCGCAAATGACGGTTTTTTATTGTTTTGTTATCCAACAGCAAGGCTTTAGCATGGATCAAATTATTGCCCTGATTACCAAACCGTTGAGGGCCAAAATAATTTGGAACACCATGGGTTTTAATGTATTCGATACGGCTTACCAACTCATTTTTATCGCCTTCAAACTGATTGATTTTGAGCGTGAAACGATTGGCTTTAAGCGCGCCAATGCGCAATTTTTTATGATGCCGCATGGCTTTTAATAAACGATGATTTTCTGTGTTTAGGGCGCTGAGATCAGGGTCTTTCATTCCTGGTAAATGCAGGCTAAACCACTGCGTTGTTTTTGCAAATTTATCTTTAAGGCCTGCATAGGAAATGGCTTTAAAAGGGAGGTTAAACATTCGTGCAATTATTTTGCTCATTTCCTCTGTATTTAATCGCTCTTTTTCGATGAGTAAAAATAAATGCTCCCCCTCGCCGGTTAATTCAAAACTTAACTGCTCCTCGACGCAAAAATCCTCTGGCAAGCTTTTAATTTGTCCCTCAGCATTGGGGCGACCATGGGCCCAGTTTAGTTCGTTTAACATGTGAATCACCCTAACATTTTGATAACTGAACTTTTGAAAACCATCGATCCAATACGAGCCCGTTCAATCTATTTTTTGAGCCAATTTGGTTATACTGCGCACAGTATACCATCATCATTCGAATCAATCATTCCCAGCCTTTCTGATAATTGTCTTCAAGTAGAGTATACTGCGAGCGGTCACATTTATAGAACTAAATTTGATCTATAACTGCTTTTATTGTACAATACCTCTTTTGATATTAGGAAAGAGGGTTTTTCATGCCAACCACTTTTGCATTCATTCTTGATTTTACTTTCGATGGTGAAAATGTGCGCGCACTCGAAATGGGCGATTTATTTAGATCGGGGGTTGAAGGGCTTAATCGTCTACGCGAAGCAAATGAGAAAATTCACTTGGAAGAGGAGTATGTTAATATGCTCCAACAAAGATATCCTCATGCAATTTATATTGAAGATCTATCAATTATTAATTCTATTGTTGCAGCAAATCGTGTCAAGTTTCATGATTTTTCTAATGGCTCCACAGCATTATGTAATTTTAAAGACCAATCATTACTTCAAAAGATAATCTATTCTCGCGCTGCGCTTGAGTCAGAACAGGACTATACAAGGCCGATTATCATTAGCTTTCAAGGGGGATTCATTCCTCCAATGTTTCGGTCCGCTATAGCTCAATTACAAAAAAAACAATTTAATACCTTGGATCTTTTAAATTATCCTCAAGGTGTCCTTGCCGATGCTTGTGATGACAAAGTAGTGTTTAACAGGTTCATTGCCAAAACAGGATTATGCCCATCCACACTCCTGGTTGATTTAAAAAATATCAATTTAGACGATATAGAACGATTTTTAACCCAAAACCCTATGTCTCATTATGTCATTAAACCCACAAACATGTCCTTGGGAAGGGGTGTTGAAGTTGTTGATGCTAAACAGGCTATTTTGTTTGTAAAGACACTACAGGATATTCTAAATTATCCCTATAGGGAATTGCCTCGTTATTCAGAAAACGCTTGGAATTTTTCCATTTGGAAAGACATAATGACGCATAAGCAAAACCATTTTTTGTTATTGCAAACCTGTTGCCCTTCAAAAGAAGTTTATTATGAAGATAAAGCTTACCGACCAACTGGGCGTGCTGTCGTCGAAGTTATTTTTGATGACGACCCATCCGTTTTACCTTCGCTAAATTTCCTGGGTAATTACTGGAAATTTCCACAACGACCGGCAGGACCCCTGTCAACAGCTTGTTTGCTGTCACATGTCGATTCTGGCAGCCCCGTCGCTCAAATTGCCGCGGAAGATTGGCAAATGATAGAGCAACAACTGAAAACCCATCTACCCTCAGCGCTTCTGGATATGTATTCCACTGACTTTGATACCTTGTCCGATCATTTCAACGAAACGCCTGCTCATCAAAGCTACCAATGTCTGTTAGAAATTGACGAAGCATCACGCAAAAAATATGAACAACTCCCGTTTCGTGCAAACCCAGAACTATATTTTGAAGACTTTAACTACGGTGGCCCAGGTTTTTATGAACACATGCCTCATTTTAAAAAGGCTATTTGTACACAAGTAGATAAACAGCTGCAAGAGGCTTCCAATCCATTACGTCCCAGAGATGTTTTTTTTAAAACACCAGGTGATGATCTTCTCATCCCCAGTGATCCCCTCAAATTTTCTTATTAAATTTTGATTGCTAACAAAATAAAAAATCAAACAACTGCCGGATAGCGCTCATTTTTAGTAGCATTGCCCAGAATGATCTGGTGACAATGGAAACGGTATACAGGCTTGTTTGCGTGAAATTGATACTGCAGCTAGAGTGGGCGGTGATGAATTTGCACTACTTTTGCTAGAAGTTACAGATGCTGCTCATGCTATCCAAATTATAAAGAAAATTATGCGCCGCTTTGAAAAAGCAATCGAGGTTGATGATCTCTTCATCCAAGTTAGCTTAAGTATTGGGATAGCTATGTATCCAGATGATGGCAGCGATTCTTTAATGGAAAAAGCCGATGCGGCCATGTACTATGTGAAACAACATGGAAAAAATAATTTTAAATTATTTGACAAAAATTGTCCTTACAGACCACAAACAGATGAACTGTGAGTGGCTCGCTGGTGCGGATGGTTTTTTATTATAAAATCAAACAACCATGCGATAGCACTCATTTTTAGTAGCATTGCCCAGACGGTGTGGTTAGAATATCAAAGCGCAATCACGCGGCGATGGACAGCATAACGCATGAATGAATACCTTTCCTCTGATCATGAACACACCACATCCATTTGGCCGGTATTGCCTAAAAAATGGTGGCGATGGGTGCTGTCTCTTCTGCTCGTTATCCTCCTGCTCCTCGTGTATTTTATTAAGCAACACTATGCGCACCGCAATCAGGGCAAGCAAGGTTCGCCCGTTGTGCTCACCACCGCCCATATCAAAGATGTACCGGTCTATCTTTCTGCCTTGGGCAATGTGAGCGCCACGTATACGGTCACCGTTAAAACGCAAATCAATGGCCTTTTAATGAAAGTCCTCTATCAAGAAGGCCAATGGGTGAAAAAAGGGGATTTACTCATTGAAATTGACGAGCGCCCATTGCTTGCCCAACTGACCCAATACAAAGGCCAACTCCAACGGGACCAAGCCTTGCTGGATAACGCACTTATTGATCTGAAACGCTACCAAACCCTCTGGAAACAAGACTCCATTTCACAACAAACACTGGCCACCCAAGAGGCCTTGGTGCGTCAATATCAAGGGGATGTGCTGAATGATAAGGGCTTGATTAAAAGCACTGAAGTGAATTTAGTCTATTGTCATATTATTTCACCTTTCGATGGCCGAGTCGGTTTACGCTTGGTCGATCCAGGCAATTTTGTACAAACCTCCGATACCACAGGCCTTGTTGTGATTACGTCACAAAACCCCATTACGGTAATTTTTGTTGTTGCAGAAGATGATGTGCCTCAATTAATCCCACAAGTGTTTCTCAAAAAGAATATGAAAGCAAAAGCTTACGATCGCCAACAAAATAAGTTATTAGACACAGGCACACTCATCACCATCGATAATACGATTGATCCCACAACCGGAACTGTGAAATTAAGAGCCCGCTTTCCCAATAAAAAAAATAACCTCTTCCCCAATCAATTTGTCAATATCAAACTCTTGGTTAACACCCTAAAACAAGCAACCCTGGTGGCCACCGCCGCCATTCAACACAGTAACCATGGCGACTTTGTTTACCACTATCAACCTGATGGCACGGTTGAAACCCAGGCAGTTAAAGTAGGGGTAACGATGGGTGATGACACCGTCATCTTGGCAGGGCTTCTACAAGGGCAACAAGTGGTGTTAGATGGGGCTGACAAATTAACCAATCATGCAAAAGTCCGCGTCTTGGTTGATAAAAAGAATAGCGCTAACCCGGTTATTCACGGATGAATATCTCAGCACCATTTATTCAACGTGCGATTGCAACCTCTTTATTAATGCTGGCGATTCTCCTCACGGGCATCTTGGCCTTTCGCCTACTGCCTATTTCGTCACTGCCTGACATTGAATTCCCAACCATTCAAGTGTCCACTTTTTATCCTGGTGGAAGTCCTGAAGTCATGGCCTCCTCAGTGACCGCCCCACTTGAAAAACAATTTGGACAAATGCCTGGTTTAAACCAAATGAGCTCAGCGAGCTCGAATGGCTCCTCCATTATCACCCTGCAGTTTGATTTAGAAATGGACATTGATGTGGCTGAGCAAGAAGTACAGGCCGCTATCAATGCCGCAACCACCTATCTTCCCCTCAATCTTCCCACCCCCCCTGTTTATAATAAGGTCAACCCCGCTGATACCCCCATCATGACCTTGAGTTTAAGCAGCGATACCCTGCCCCTACCTGCCGTCGAAGACTATGCTGAAACCCGCCTTGTGCCTAAATTATCACAACTCACCGGCGTGGGATTGGTCAGCATTAGTGGTGGCCAACGGCCTGCTATTCGGATACAGGCGAATCCTGATGCCTTATCCGCTTATGGATTAACCCTAGAAAATCTACGCACAACCCTCATCAATGCGAATGTGAATGGCGCAAAAGGGAGCTTTGATGGCCCGCGCCTCTCCTACACCATTAATAATAACGACCAATTACTCACAAGCGATGACTATAAACCCATCCTCGTGCGCTATCAAAATAATAGCCCCGTCCGCATTCAAGATATCGCAACCGTTACCGATGGGGCTGAAAACACCCTGCAGGCCGCCTGGATGAACAAAGAGCCCGCTATTATTCTCAACATCATGCGACAACCCGGTGCCAATGTGATTGAAGTGGTGGACCGAATCCAACATTTATTAAAAAAAATTCACACAACCCTGCCTCAATCGATTAAAGTCAACATCATTGCTGATCGCACCATCACCATTCGGGCCTCTGTTCATGATGTGCAATTTGAATTAATGCTATCCATCGCCTTGGTTGTGATGGTCATCTTTCTTTTTTTACGAAACTGGTCTGCTACCCTCATTCCCAGTATCTCAGTCCCCCTGTCGCTCATTGGCACCTTTGGGGTCATGTATTTAATCGGGTTTAGTTTGGATAATCTGTCGATGATGGCCTTAACCATCGCGACAGGTTTTGTTGTGGATGATGCCATTGTTATGATTGAAAACATCACCCGCCACCTCGAGCAAGGCGAAACCCCTTTCAATGCAGCCATCAAAGGTGCCAAACAGATTGGCTTTACGATTGTATCCTTGAGCATTTCACTCATTGCAGTCCTCATCCCCTTGCTTTTTATGGGCGATATTATAGGCCGTCTCTTTCGTGAATTTGCCATCACATTGGCCATCACCATTCTCATCTCAGCCTTTGTCTCCCTCACGCTCACCCCCATGCTCTGTGCCCGTATGTTACGACACCGTGAACCCAATGAGTTCAGTCGATTTGAACGGGTGTCGGGGGATCTTTTGGATCGCTTGATTGACAAATATAGCCAATCCTTGCGCTGGGTGTTAAAACACCAACCCCTCACCCTCGGGGTTGTGGGTTTCACGCTGATCTGTACCCTCTTCTTATTTTATTTTATTCCCAAAGGATTTTTCCCACTCCAAGACACGGGCATTATCCAAGGCATCTCACAAATGCCTCAATCCATTTCATTTAAAGCCATGGCTGAAAAACAACAAGCCTTGGCCAACGTTGTTTTAGAGGATCCCGCTGTTTTAAACATCTCCTCTTTTATTGGCATTGATGGCACGAACATCACGCAAAATAGCGGGCGTATTATGATTGTATTGAAACCCCTTGCAGAACGAGATGCCAGTGCCAATGATGTGGTCAACCGTTTGCAAAAAAAATTAGCGGCCATTCCTGATGCAAAACTATACATGCAGCCCGTCCAAAATTTAAGCATAGACACCCAGGTGAGTCGCACACAATATCAATACAGTTTAAGTTCCCCCAATGCCGATGAGGTCTCGCATTGGAGTGACAAAATGTTAGAAAAATTAAAAGAATCAAAAGAGTTGAGCGATGTCGCAAGCGATCAACAAAATCTAGGCTTAAAAACTGTGATAACCGTCGATAGAGACACCGCCTCTAGAATGGGTATTACCATGCAAATGATTGATGATACCCTCTATGATGCCTTCGGCCAACGCCAAGTCTCCATCATGTTCACCCAGCGCAATCAATACCGCGTGATTCTTGAGGTATTGCCCAAATTACAACAAAATACTGAGGCCTTTAACCATATTTTTCTGGCCTCCCCAACCGGGAAATGGATTCCCTTACAAACATTTACAACACTATCCAAAACAGTCGGCACCCTGGTCATTCATCGACAAAACCAATTTCCAGTCACCACACTCTCCTTCAATTTAACCCCACATGCGGCTTTAGGGGATGCCATTTTGGACATAGAAAAGATTAAAACCACCCTCAATATTCCAGACAGTGTGCAAACCGGGTTTGAGGGAACTGCAAAAATATTTCAAGGATCCCTCAACAATGAAGGCTGGCTGGTAATGGCTGCTATCGTTGTGGTTTATATTGTGCTCGGCGTCTTGTATGAAAGCTATATTCATCCCCTAACCATCCTTTCCACCCTCCCCTCAGCGGGCATGGGTGCCTTGCTGGCTTTACAGTTAACGGGCAATCAACTCAGCATCATCGCGCTCATTGGGATTATTCTTTTAATAGGGATTGTCATGAAAAACGCCATCATGATGATAGACTTTGCCCTAGAGCAAGAGCGCCAATTCTCCAAAACACCCTATGATGCCATCTATGAGGCCTGCCAATTGCGTTTTCGTCCAATTATCATGACGACCTTTGCCTCACTGCTGAGTGCGGTCCCTCTGGCCTTGGGTTCTGGAATGGGTTCAGAATTACGACAACCCCTCGGTATTGCCATCATCGGCGGCTTGATTGTGAGTCAATTGCTAACCTTGTACACGACACCTGTTATTTATCTCAGTTTCGATAGGTTACTGCGAAGACTGGTCCAAAACCATGGCGTTCATGGTGATCCTTCTGTCATCAAGGCGAAGTGATGAACCTATCCGCCCTCTTTATCCACCGACCCATTGCAACCACCTTACTGGCGATTGGATTAGCCTTTGCCGGCCTATTGGCTTTTAAGTTATTACCCGTGGCACCGTTACCGCAAGTTGATTTCCCAACCATCAGCGTCACAGGCCTCATGCCAGGCAGTAGCCCTGAAACCATGGCAACCTCCATGGCCTCCCCCCTAGAGCGCCAATTTGGGCGTATTGCAGGGATTACCCAAATGACCTCCGCAAGCACCCTGGGCGTCACCCGAATTATTCTACAATTTGATTTATCCCGTAATATTGATGGTGCCGCTCGCGATGTTCAAGCCGGGATCAATGCCGCTTTAAGCCAATTACCACCGAATTTACCGACCTATCCAACTTATCGTAAAATCAACCCCGCTGATTCCCCCATTCTTATTCTGGCCCTCACCTCTGAAACCTTCACCAAAGGCCAAATGTATGATGTCGCCTCCTCCCTCTTGCAACAAAAATTATCACAAGTGGCCGGTGTCGGTCAGGTTATGGTCGGTGGCAGCGCTTTACCAGCTGTGCGTGTCGAACTCAATCCTAACGCTTTAAACAGTTATGGCATTAGCCTGCCTGAAGTAGCAACAGCCCTCAATACGGCCAATGTCAATGATCCCAAAGGCCAAATGACCATTGGGGAGACCAGCACCAGCAATATTATGACCAATGATCAACTCTTTAAACCCGATGACTATGCGCCCATCATCATTACCTATCGTAACAATGCCCCTGTTAGGATTTCAGATGTGGGCGAGGTGATTGAATCAGTCGAGGATGTAAGGAATGCTGGCCTATCAAATACCGATCCCGCAGTCCTACTCGTCCTCTTCAAACAACCCGGTGCCAATGTGATTGAAACCGTTGATCTCGTGAAAGCCACCCTGCCTCAACTGAAAGCCTCTATTCCAGCAGCCATTGAAATGAAAGTCGTGCTGGATCGCACCAAAACCATTCGGGCATCCCTGCATGATGTTGAGCTCACCTTAATCATTGCCATGCTTCTGGTGATTTTAGTAACCTATGGCTTTCTAGGCAGCATGCGTGCCATGTTAATCCCGGGCGTTGCTGTGCCCTTGTCTTTATTGGGCACTTTTGCTGTCATGAAATTATTAGGCTATACCCTTGATAACCTCTCACTCATGGCGCTCACGATTTCAACAGGCTTTGTGGTGGATGATGCCGTCGTCGTCCTTGAAAATATTGCTCGTCACTTGGAAATGGGGGAGCCCCACCTGAAAGCCGCCCTAGAGGGCACCAAGGAGGTCTGCTTTACCGTGGTCTCCATGAGTATTTCACTCATCGCGGTCTTCATTCCTATTCTCTTAATGGGAGGGCTCGTTGGGCGTTTATTTAGGGAATTTGCAGTGACTTTGTCTGTTGCCATCTTAATTTCCATGGTGGTGTCATTAACCGTAACCCCCATGATGTGCTCACGTCTGTTGCTCGATGTCACCGAAAAAACAACCAATCCGTTGATCCGCTTTATAGAACGCCTGCACCAACGCTATGAAAAAAGTTTGGATTGGTCCCTTGTGCACAGCAACCTCATGCTATGCATCACCATCATCACCATTATCAGCAGTATTCTGCTCTATATTTTTATTCCCAAAGGATTTTTTCCCCAACAAGACATTGGTCAATTGATGGGGACTATTCAACCGGATCAAAACATGTCCTTTCAATCCACTCAAAAAAAACTCAAAGACTATGTCACTATTATCCTGAAGGATGAGGCCGTTCAAAACGTCATCGGCTTTGTGGGAGGCAATAACAATACCTCCCCCGGAACCATCTATGTCAGCCTCAAGCCCTTAAGCGAAAGGAATGCTTCAGCCGATCAAGTCATTAATCGCCTAAGACCTCAACTGGCCGAAGTCACAGGCTCTGCCATTTATCTACAGGCATCTCAAGATCTCTCAGTCGGAGGACGCCAAGGGAATGCTCAATTTCAATATACTCTGTCCGGTGATAATCTAACAAAGCTGAATCAATGGGCTGCAGCTGCCACCAATGCGCTCAGCCAGATCAAAGGCATTGCCGACATCAACAGTGATCAACGAAACCATGGGCTCCAAATGTATATCAACATCGACCGAGACACAGCCTCGCGATTTGGCATTACAGCCGCTCAAATCGACCAAACCCTCTATCATGCCTTCGGGCAAAGCCAAGTATCGACCATGGACACGGCCA
This sequence comes from Legionellaceae bacterium, assembly GCA_947474165.1. Classification (GTDB taxonomy): domain Bacteria; phylum Pseudomonadota; class Gammaproteobacteria; order Legionellales; family Legionellaceae; genus CANJHO01. Next base: position 5,793 of record CANJHO010000072.1, on the reverse strand, counting down.
TGAATGAGTATCATGTGGTCATGGAGGTAGCACCTAAATATTGGCAACGTCCCAAAACATTGGATGAAATTTACGTGGTCTCACCAACAGGCAAAGAAGTCCCTTTGTCTGCCTTTGCAAGTTTCACCTCCTCATCCACCTTGTTGTCAGTGAATCATCAAGGCCAAGGCCCATCAGCCACATTGTCCTTCAATTTACTGCCAGGAACAGCCCTTGATACGGCCGTGAAAGCCGTGACCCAGACCATCGATAAAATGCACCTGCCTCAGAGCATTCAAGGGGCTTTTCAAGGCACCGCCCAAGCCTTCCAAGACTCCCTATCAACAGAGTCCTATTTAATTTTAGCAGCCCTTCTCGCTGTATATATTGTATTGGGCATGCTCTATGAAAGTCTGATTCATCCCATCACCATTCTTTCCACGCTACCTTCCGCCGGTGTGGGGGCGTTACTGGCGCTCATCATTAGCGGCACTGATCTTAGCATTATTGCCCTGATTGGCATTATTCTTTTAATTGGGATTGTTAAAAAAAATGCCATCATGATGATTGATTTTGCCCTAAATTTGGAGCGCTCCCAAAATAAAACACCTCAAGAGGCCATTTATGAGGCGGCTATCATGCGTTTTCGACCCATCATGATGACCACCATGGCAGCCCTCCTAGGTGCCCTGCCTTTGGTATTAGGGCTCGGGCTTGGCGCAGAATTACGTCGACCACTAGGGATTGCCATTGTGGGAGGGTTACTGATTAGTCAACTCTTAACCCTCTACACAACGCCCGTGATTTATCTCACAATGGAGCGGATGAATCGTTGGTTTCATAAAATGAGGCCTCAGGGATTTCATAGGCTCACACGAGTAAAGGATTCGACATGAAAAAGCAACATCCCCTGGTGTTATTCGCCCTTATTTTGCTCTTAAACGCTTGTGCTGTGGGTCCTGATTATGTCCGCCCTGTGGCAACAGTTCCCTTAAAATTTAAGGAAGCCAAAGGAAAAGCCTTCATTCTTCCTAAAAAAGAAGGTTGGAAAACTGCTGAACCTCGCGATGGCTTTGATCGGGGCGACTGGTGGAAAATATTTCATGATCCTGATTTAAATGCCTTGGAGGCACAATTAAATGGCTGTAACCAAACCATTGCCAATGCCTTGGCAAATTACATGCAATCTCGTGCGATTGTCAATCAGGCGCGATCGGGCTTTTTTCCTAGCTTATTTGGTATTTATAATATGCAACGACAAAAGCAAGGGGGCGGATCAACCTTAATTACAACCACAACACCTACAGGAACCAGCACAGGCTCTGCGACCACCGGTGTGGTGGGGTCAGGAAAGGTGCCCACCCGATCCAGTTACAGTGACATATTAAATGCCATCTGGGAGCCTGATATTTGGGGCTTGGTGCGTCGTACGGTCGAGGCCGACTCTTCCTTGGCACAATCCAACCAAGCCTTACTCGATATGACCCGCTTATCGACCCAAGGTTCACTTGCCCAATATTATTTCGAATTGTTGGCCTTGGACCGCGATCAAGATTTACTCAATAAAACCACCATTAGCTATCAAGAAGCCTTACAATTTACCATCAATCAATACCGATCAGGTGTTGCCGAACGCGCTGATGTAGTGCAAGCACAAAGCCAACTGGAAGTGGCCAAAGCCCAAGCCATCAATAATGGAATTCTTCGGGGTCAGTATGAACATGCGATCGCCGTATTAATAGGCCGCCCACCAGCGGAGTTTACAATGCCTTTTAAACCCTTAAAGGCCACCCCCCCCGTTATTCCAGTCAATATCCCTTCAGCCTGGCTGGAAAGAAGGCCTGATGTTGCCCAAGCGGAGCGCTTAATGCAACAAACCAATGCCCAAATTGGGATAGCCCTGATGGCCTATTATCCCACTTTAAATTTATCAGCAACGGGCAGTGGTGGCGGAATCAGCTTACCCCAATTAATTAAAGATCCCATCATCGGCTGGGCATTGGGATTACAATTAGCCCAAATCATTTTTGATGGTGGTCTACGGAATGCGACGATCAGTGCGGCTAAATCAGGCTACTTGGCTGCTGTTGCCAACTACCGTCAAACTATTTTAGCCGCCTTTCAAAATGTAGAGGACAATCTCGTGGCCTTGCGTCTTCTAGAAAAAGAAGGCATCCAGCAAAATAAAGCCGCTGCAAGTGCCGCCAAAGCATTAAAACTCGTCATGAACCAATATAAAGCGGGCACAGTCGCCTATGCAAGCGTCATTACATCCCAAATTGCCGCCTATTCAGCACAAAAAAATGCCTATGACGTGCTCGGCCTTCAAATGACCACAGCCGCTGGATTGGTTAAAGCATTAGGCGGTGGTTGGTGTATTTCGGATATTGATTTTGCTTTAATCAATCCGGGCCAGCATAGTTAATCGCTGCAGGTTCAGCAACAGGGGATCCCATCAGTTCGACTTGAATGGCCTCATAAGCCCGCTGAGTCATTGATTTGAATTGACTCGGATTTATAAACTTAAAACCTGTCGCAGACCTTCGTCGAGCAAATTTAACTCTATGTCTGAGAGAGCCCCTGCTGGTTTTTTAAGACGACTTTTATCAACAGACCGAATTTGATCACATACGGCAGTGACCTGTTGGCCAAGACATGACACTAAAATAGTGATAGGTGGTCTCGCCGTTGCTGAAGTAGACAGGGGCACCACAACGACTGTACGACGAGCTTGGTTGATGGGTGTGGCACCGACCAAAACACAAGGTCTTTGCTTATTTATTTCAGAACCCATGGTTGGATTAAGGTCCACCCAATAAATATCACCACGATTCATCATCTAATCCATCCTGAAGCGTAATATCCCAATCCTTCATCTCATTGCGTAAGGCACTGTCCTTTTCAACAGCTACAGCACACTCATAAAGCGCTTTCTCGCGTTTTTCTATTTCTTTTTCTATCAAACGAACAATGACTTTACTGCGTTGACGTTGTGGGATGGCTGATCGCATTCGGGACGCAACACTATCTGGAATCGAAATCAGAATTTTACTCATCATCATCTCCTATCTATATATCTAATATAGTATATCCTATATCCAAATGCAAACGAACACGCTAATTCACCAAAGCCAACATTTCTTGCAAATGTTTCACCGCCAAAACTTCAATGCCTAAATCTTGTTTAGGGGCATTCGCATAGGGCACAATGGCCCGCTTAAAGCCATGCTTGACCGCCTCCTTCAACCGCTCTTGTCCACTTTGCACAGGCCTAATTTCACCTGCTAACCCGATTTCACCAAAAATAATCGTGTCACTGGGGAAAATTCGATTCCGTAAGCTCGACACCACAGCGGCTAACAAGGCCAAATCACTGCCGGTTTCAGTGACTTTTACCCCCCCCACCACATTAATAAACACATCTTGATCAAAGGTCGCAATCCCTCCATGGCGATGCAATACAGCCAGTAAAATAGGCACGCGATTGTGTTCAAGGCCTGCCGTCACCCGCTTCGGCTGTTGGCCTGCTGCCTCATCAACCAGGGCTTGCACTTCAACCAACATGGAGCGCGTTCCCTCCCAGGTCACCATGACTGCACTCCCTGGTGTGGGATCAGGTTGTCTCGATAAAAAAATGGCCGATGGATTGGAGATCTCTTTTAAGCCTGTTTCTGTCATTGCAAACACACCCAACTCATTCACAGCGCCAAAACGATTTTTAATCGCTCGAATCACCCGAAAACGGCTGTCGCTTTGTCCTTCAAAATACAATACACAATCCACCATGTGTTCTAAAACCCTAGGCCCTGCCAGCGCGCCATCCTTCGTGACATGCCCTACAAGAAATATCGCCGTTTGGGTCATTTTAGCAAAACGCACCAATTGAGCGGCAGCCTCTCGGACCTGACTCACCCCACCAGGGGCTGAATTGATGGTGTCAGTAAAAATAGTTTGTACCGAATCAATCACAATAATCCGGGGCTTTTCTTTGGTAGCATGGGCAAGAATCGTTTCCACATGGGTCTCTGCCAAGAGACGAAGTCCGCCTAAGGGCAACTGCAACCGTTTGGCACGCATCGCCACTTGTTGCAAAGACTCCTCACCCGTTACATATAATATGGGATGTTGCAACGATAAATTGGCCAAAGTCTGTAAAAGCAGGGTGGATTTTCCGATGCCAGGATCACCCCCAATCAATACGACCGAGCCATCGACCAAACCGCCACCCAACACACGGTTTAACTCTGATAAGCCACAATCCATACGCACTTCACAATCGAGCACAACTTCCTCAACAAAAGTCACTGCCGACCGTTGATTGGCATAATTACCTGAACGCATATTTTTGCTGACCGGCACGATGGCCTCCTCAACAATCGCATTCCATACCCCACACTGGGTACATTGGCCCGCCCACTGCGAAAAAATAGCCGCACACTGATTACAAATAAAACGAGTTTTAGTTTTCATTAAGCGCTTCTTGTTTAAAGATGACAATCACCATAAAATCCCCCTATCCTGCACACCGTTTATGAGCGTGCAGAGGGTAGTATATACTGATTAAAATGAATCATGAACCGTAGCTAAAAGGACACCCATGACAAAACCCATTCAATTTGAAAAAGCAATGACAGAATTACAGGAGATTGTCATGCGATTAGAAAAAGGTGAGTTACCCTTGGAAGATTCGCTCAAACAATTTGAGCAAGGCATTACCATTGCTCGCCAATGTCAAACGATTCTAAATCAAGCTGAGCAGAAAATTGAAATCCTTTCTGCGACAAAGGCATCACCACAGGATGATCTTGCTAATGAATAACAAAACCATTCAACGCTACCGCATCCACCATGAACAGGTGCTGATTAATTTACTCAAACAGGCCGATATTCCAGCCCCTCGTATTCGCGAAGCCATCACCTATTCATTATTTCCCGGAGGAAAACGCTTAAGACCTATTCTGGTTTATTTATGCGGCGACCTATTAGGCATTAACCAAGCTAGTTTAGATATGATTGCAGCCAGCATTGAGTTAACCCATTGCTATTCACTGGTTCATGATGATCTACCCGCAATGGATAATGATGATATTCGCCGTGGCAAACCCAGTTGCCATCGAGCATTTGATGAGGCTACTGCGATTTTAGTCGGTGATGGGATGCAATCCTTGGCCATTGACATTTTATTGACCCACCTCCCCCATGCACTCAGTATGCCGCAAGTGATTGCCATCACGCATGAACTGGTAAAAGCCAGTGGACCTGCCGGCATGGTCAGCGGACAAAGTTTAGATATCAGTGAACTCGCCAACCCACTCATCAGTGAGACAGAATTATGTAAGGTGCACCAACTCAAAACCGGCAAGTTGATTTCGGCCTGCATTAACATGGTATTGGCCGCAGGCCATCCCACACCGCCTGTTATCGACAGCATGCATCAATTTTCAGAACACTTAGGGCTACTCTATCAAATGCAAGATGATTACCTAGACTACTATGACCAGGGAAAATCACTGGGCAAGGGTCGTGCCTCCGATGTAGAAAATAAAAAAACAACGTTTGCGACCCTCTATACCCAGGCCGAATTATCCCAACGCATCGCCCAACATTTTCAAAAAGCCCAAACTGCATTAATGACCCTACCCCTAAAAACTGATGATTTACTCGATTTTATGAATTATTTACAACAGCGAATAGGTTAAAGATTTCGATCATAGTGTAAAAACCACTTGACAGCCAAAGGCCCTCTCACTTACACTTCGACTCTCTTTTTTGGGGCTATAGCTCAGCTGGGAGAGCGCTTGCATGGCATGCAAG
>CANJHO010000071.1 GCA_947474165.1 Legionellaceae bacterium | reverse complement strand
GTTTAAAGATGCATGCAAGCTAGGATGCCAACCCGAGGATTCAATGTTGATGAGGCACTAGTACCGTTTCCATTTGGTTTTGACAGGTAGCGCTTAGATTGCGTTTAGATTTAGGTTTTGTAAGCTCTAAAAAAGCGCAGGACTAGCACCGCTAATCTGAGCATTTTTTAGAGTTTACAAAACCTAAAGATGAATGCAAGATAAGATGCCACCTGTCAAAACTAAATGGAAACGGTACTAGTCACAACAATTGAAGGATACATCTTGATGTGTCCTTACAAGTTGACTGATGTATGATTCAAGGGCACACCTAATATCTTTTATTAAAAACTCTCTCACATCATTTAAGCCCAAGTTCAACGCTTGATTAAGCAGATTTAGCCACCAAATGTCCAGAATTGATAGGGCATCCAGTAAGTGTGTCATTCTATCGATTTTAGAAAAGAATGTCGGTTGTTGAACCAATGGGGCCTTTAAGAGTGCTAAAATAAGAGAATCGAAACTTGCTTTGATTTCCTCCCTATGACCCTCTTTAAGTGCTGCCTCGAGCTCACAAACAGGTTGAGAGGTATCACCGATACAGTTTTTAAATAGCTGAAGTGATGATGATTTATTCCTCATCAGGTCTAGAATAATAGATCGTGTATTTTTAGTTAATCCTTCTAGTACGGTGACTAGACTATTGAATGAAGTTGATAATTTATTTTGTATCAATAGAATCGTTGCGATACTGCTTTCCCCATGTCGTTTATCAACGGGTAAACTAAAGAAGTCTTCGATGAATTGAATAAACGCAGGTAATTTTTCTGTCATTACTTCAAAAATAGCCTTTGCTTGTTCTAAAGACAAACAATTTGAAATCAACTGAAATTCAACCACTGATAGAATAGGCCCTCCTAAGCTTCCATTGATCACTTTAAAAATTGCTTTACATGCCTCAGCAGGATGAATAACTTTTAATACAATGGTCAACTTCTCAGGTGATGTAATAAAGGGAAATGACTTATAATTAGACCTTATCATCTTACAAATATTGATGCATTGTGGGGCAGAAAAATAGCTTAACACACTGGCTAGATCCTCTGTAGAGTTGATGTAGGTCCAAATGGGCAAAGTGGAGTCAACGTGAATGCGCTGTTTTGAAGAAAAATACCTGAGTAAACAGCTTAATTGATAGGTTGTGTTAATCAAGTTAAAATGAAAACCACTCATCGCATTAAAAATCATCTGAAATTTTTCATTATCTAAAGTCATCAGCAAAATACCTAAATCATAGGATGTTGGAATCAAGGTTAACCACTCATCCCGATTGATCCCACTAATTAACGCCCTTAGTTTTTCAAGTGACAATCCAATAATAAAATGCACAAGACTTGATCTATTGTCGATGAATTGATCGATAATTTCCGACTGGACTTCCTTATCTTTTAGGAGCAAGGCGATTTCAGTGGCCTTTAGTACCTGAAATATCTCTAAATCAGTTTTAGAGTCTAGGATGAATGAACAATTCATCTTTTGAAATAACTGGGGATGAAAACCCAGTTTGTCAGTGCCCTCTAGGGGGTCTTTATTTGTTAGTTCAACTCTAATCCTGTTATAACGGACTTGCATTTCATGAGAAATCGCTTTTTTCTTCTCTTGAGGGATAGAAATGCTATCAAGTTGGACTTCATGCTCAGAGACGTAGGACATCAATTCTCTAGAATAAGCATCTATTGGGCGTCCTATATTAGATGAGGCCTCAAGTAGTCGCGTGATGGCTTGTTTTATGCTATCTGGAAGCTTTTCTTTTTCAACAGAATCTAATTTATCCCAGTAATTTAGAAATTTCATCACAGAAAGCGAATGCGGATTCTCCACGCTAGAACCAATGCAGCAAAGGGTGTTAAATTTAAGTTGTTGACATAATTGTGTTAACTGATCTCTAAGTGTGCTTTTATCATCCATAAGACAATCATGTTCATTTTTTATATCATATAATGATTGAGTTAAAGGAGAATGTCTGGCAAGTCGCTGGTATTCTTCAGGCGTGATGTAAGCCTCTGGATCATAGGGGTTCAGCATCAAGCTGGCGTCTTCTAATAGGTCTAAATTGGTTAGTATAACCACAGGGAGAAGATAGCGAGAATTTTCACCAAGAACATGTGTTTTCAAGATGGTTTTAATTGGAAAAATGTTATAGGAGGCATCGATGATTAAGCTCGGCATTAACAATTTTATTGCTTTCATTTGAGGAGCCTGTTCGGCTTTCGATTTGTTTTTTTCCGCTGCAGTTGTTTCAGCAATATCACATAAAAGATCCATGATATCGGTATTGGATAATGCTGTTGGACTTAAGCAGGTCCTATTGACTAACATCCAGTTGATTTTTAAAAAATCGACAAGTGCATCTGCTGGGTTAACTCGCTCCTCCTCATGAATTTTAAAGAGATAAACCAGCTCGCTTAATACCCGCCTTCCATAAGCAATCAGTAGTCGGTCATTCAGAGAGCCATCATCTGACAAATCCTGGTAATGTTTTTCCAGGATTTGGCTTAAGTTATTTAGGTGAGTAAAAGGCATGAAAGATGAGCGCTTACTGAGTCATTGAAGGAGATTGGGCTAAAGTTTGACTCACAAACTGATCAATTCGAGCTTTTAAAGGTTCATCATAAACAAGATCTTCAAACTGAAGGGGTGTGCGTGTCACCGGATTGGTAGGATTTTGTTCCAACCATATTTTGATCGCTAGTAAATCAAATTTTTGTTGAGGGCATGCGGGATCATACACAGGATGTGTCATGATGCTTCGACTAATCGCACATATAAAATCAAAGTCAATGTCCAAATCAAGATAATTTTCTAATTTTGATTCATTCAATTCATCCTCAGGCACAGCCACGATGTTACGCAATGCCTGATCTCTTTGTTGTTGTCCAATGGTTGCCCACCAGTCTTGTAAGGGGGGTGCTGGTGGTTGCCAATCAGGGTGAGCCGGCAGTTGTTCTGCTTGGGGCGTCCGAGGAGCATAGGGCTGTGCTTCTCGTCGTTCAAAAAATGACGCTGGATAATAATGAGGTTCACGGCGAAACAATCGGAATGATTCTGAGTCTATTTGAAATATATTCCCACGACGAACTATATCAGCAATTAAATTTAAATCAGGTCCTTGAGGTTGAAAGGGCTCTACGAGAAGTCTTATATCAGGAATAATAGGAGCGGGTATTTCCAGATGCCGCACAGGTATTGGCTGCATAACTATTGGCTCTACAGTGAGATTTGATCGTGTCAACCATCGATACAGTTGATTAAAAAAACCAGACGATGCATTGCCTGTTTCAGCTGAATCAGGCGTACTTGATTTTTGATTGAAACGCTTCATTGAGGGCCTCGGTTGATATTTAAAAAACGAATTGTGCTTAATGATATCATAACCGGTCATTTATCCAAAATTTTAGTCAGAAAGTTAGCTTTATGGATCTTAGGCAGGCCACATTCTTATTTCCTCTAAATTTAAATCAAGGGCATGGCTTTTAGTCCTACAATGAGGAGTTGTAATTTTGTTCGGCCATTGTATTCATTGATATTGAGTTTATAGACGGCTTGTAGATAACGGGCACGGTGATTCGGCCAAATTTTAAGATCAATATTAAATGCAATGGCATCAATGGGTTCCCCCCCTGCTTCATGCTGTAATGTTAATTTTAAATGATGCTGACCGACAAGGCGTTGCTCTAGAATTTCAAATACATTATCAAAAACAGGCTCTGGGAATTGTTGCCCCCATGGACCTGCGTCTTGTAATACAGTGGCTAATTCTAAGTTCAATTCGTGCGCGCCCAAAGGGCCATCACTTAATAGTTCCCCTTCGCATTGGGATAGGTCAAGGTGTAGACTGACCTCAGCAATGAATGCGGCTTGAAAAGGTAGAAAAGCACTGGGATGCAAACTTAAACCTGCAGCCATGGCATGGCCACCAAATCGTGTGATTAAGCCTGGTTGAGCTTTATCAATATTGGCCAGCACATCACGAATATTTAAACCCGGGACAGAGCGCGCTGATCCTTTCATTTCATCCTCATTGACAGCCGCAAAAGCAATGACTGGACGATGATATCGTTCTTTTAAACGGCCAGCTAAAATTCCAATCACACCTTGATGCCAAGAGGAGTCGAATAGACAAAGGCCTATCGGCAATGAGGTGTCATTTAATGATAATTTATCCAAGGCCTGTAAAGCCTGGTCTTTCATTTCTGTTTCAATGCGTCGGCGTTCAATATTTAAAGCATCTAAGTCATTGGCTAAGGATCTCGCATTTTCTAAATCTTCAGCGAGTAAACATTCTATGCCTAAAGCCATGTCATCCAGACGACCTGCCGCATTCAATCGCGGCGCCACCACAAAGCCTAAATCACTTTCGCGCAATTGACTATATTTTCTCCCCGCAATCTCAATTAAAGCAAGAATACCTGGGCGGCAGAGTCCTTGACGGATCCGCATCAAACCTTGATTAATCAAAATACGATTGTTTTGATCGAGGGCCACCACATCAGCCACAGTGCCCAAGGTTACTAAATCAAGAAATTGAGACATGTTGGGCTCAGGTATATTTTCTGAATTAAACCACCCTGTCTGGCTAAGATGACGGCGCAATGCCAACATGACATAAAAAACAACCCCAACGCCTGCAATCGATTTACTGGGGAATAGATCATCGTGTTGATTGGGATTAACAATAGCAAAAGCTTTTGGCAATGTGTCAGCAGGTAAATGATGATCGGTCACCAAGACATCAATCCCCGCGTCATTTGCGGCCTGAACCCCTTCAATACTAGAAATTCCATTATCAACGGTAATAATAAGATGCGGATGCCATTTTTTAGCGACTTCAATAATGCCAGGGGTTAGCCCATAACCAAATTCAAAACGATTGGGCACTAAAAACTCAACATGAGACGCACCCATTGTACGTAAGGCAGACACGGCCAATGCACTAGAAGTTGCACCGTCTGCATCAAAATCACCAATGATGAGAATCCGTTGCTGAGAACGAATGGCTTGCTCCAAACGAACCACGGCTTTGTCGAGATCGGTCAATGTATTAAAAGGGAGTAACGCTTGTAGGCGTTTATCTAATTGAGAGGCGGATGTAATGCCTCTGCTTGCAAAAATACGTTGCAAAACAGGTGAAATATCGTTTAATAAAGGAAGCGTTTCAGGCATTGGGCGCCGTTGAATTTTCATGTCTAAATTATCCCTATAATCCGTGACCACCAGCGCTTTGGCTGGATGAGGTAGGCTAAATTGTTCCAGTACCAGCGAACAGGTTGTGATTTTAATTGATGTTCTAAAGCAATACGATGCGTTAAATTCAAATGATTGAACAATATCACACTCTTTTTATCAGGTTTTTGAGGGAGTGGCCCTTGAATCACATGGGTTGATAAAAGCCTGGCCAAGGGAAGTAGATGCGGATCATCGCAAATGATAGGGGTTTGCACACGTGCTCTCAAGGGGCCTGCACCCCAAACCCATACTCCATTGACAGATGGCAATCCAATGCGTGCTTTATTCAAAGGATGTGTGCTAAAAAACATTTGTGTTTCAGTGATAAAACGTTGCCAGAAGAGTGTTTTATCTAGATTTTTTAGTTCAGGTATCATGGATTGATGCAATAAGCGATAAACCGGTTTTGCACTAATTTGGTGTTCTTCATGGCATTGTATCAGCCAAGTGCAGGCATCATGATAATAAAGCTTTTGATTGAATGGGGCTAAAAATGCACTGAGTGCATCAAACCATTGGCGTGATGCTTCATCCGATAGTTGTAACTCATGACCGACAGCGGTAATTAGCGCATCATTGTGTGTGGCTTCCCAATGAAGGGGGGAGACGATAAGCCAGTCGCCCTCTAAGTTGTGGATATGACTTAATAGCTTGGCAATCGGCGGATAGCAATCCTCATCGGCCTTTGCCAGCGTGCCTTGTTTCTTAGAGACGGGATGATAAAGACACCCCAGGATATTGTGATAAAAGTTAGCTTGATGTGGAATAGGAACCGCGCCTTTTGGTATCGAGGTTAAATCTGTATTAATAACGATATCCATACTACAACCCTGTGATACACTAGCATGAAGTATAAATTATCAACCCAGTAAACACCATGCATATTCAACTAGAAACGCCTGACAATAATACCATCCAGTCTTACACCAATAAACAAATTACAGTGGGTGGAACTGTGTATCAACACAGCGTGATGATTAGTGCTGAAAGTATTCTCCCTGAGTGGCCTGTTCAATCCGTGCAAGCATTAAATGAAGATAATTTAAAGCCTATCCTTCATCTTAATCCAGACATTCTCATCATTGGGCATCAAACATCTGACGCTGATGTTCCTATCGCCGTGATGGAATATTTATCACAACACCGCGTGGGCTTAGAGTGTATGTCTATTGGTGCAGCAAGTCGGACATTTAATGTCTTGTTAAGTGAACAACGGAAGGTTGTTCTCTGTATTATTTTTAGCGATTAGGATTATAAAAAAACAATCCCTAAACCTGTCGCCTTGCTTCAAGCACATTCGGGATTTGGCTGAGTTTATTTAATAATCGTGATAAGCCATTTAATCCATCGATTTCTACCGTCAATTTAATATAGGTGGTATTTTCATGTTGGTTGGTTTCTGTTTGCAAAGCATAAACATGGGCCTTCTCATTGGATAAAAGTGAGGTCACATCCCTTAATAAGCCTGGGCGATCAAAGGATTTGATGAGGAGATCCACCACGTAATGATCACGCGTTGCAGAGCCCCAGGTCACCACCAAAAAGCGTTGGCGTTGTTTATCGCTTGCATGAAGAATATTGGAGCAATCCTGTCGGTGAACAGAGACCCCACGACCCAGTGTGATATAACCGATGACTTGATCGCCAGGTACAGGCTGGCAACAGCGCGCCATATGGGTTAATAAGTTACCCACGCCTTCAATACAGAGATCACTCCCAGAGGTCTCTCGTTTATTAAGAGGCTTCATCACATTGTAATCTGATTCAGTTGGTTCTGTTGGGGATAGACGGCTAAGAATTTGTCCGAGTTTTATATCACCCCGACCAAGGGCTGCAAGTAAATCATCTAAGCGTTTAAAATTAAAAGCGAGAACCACATCGTTTAAGCGGTCTATTTTAATGCCTAAGGATTTGAGCTCTTTATCGAGTATTTCATGGCCCTCTTCTTTGTTTTTATCATAATCTTGCATTTTAAACCAATGCAATACTTTGGCTTTAGCACGGGATGTTTTTAAATAATTTAAATGCGGATTAATCCAATCTCGTGAGGGTTTTGGATTTTTACCGGTTAATACTTCAACTTTATCCCCTGTTTGCAATGCATAGGTGAGCGGAACAATTCGACCGTTGACCCGGGAGCCACGGCATCGATGACCTAACTCACTGTGAACATGGTAGGCGAAATCAAGTGGTGTTACGCCTTGGGGTAGATCGAGAATGTCTCCATCGGGTGTGAACACATAGACTCTGTCTTCAAGGAATTCTGTTTCGATAACATCAGACACCCCGGTTGATTTAGCCATGTCACGGTGCCATGCCAATACTTCCCGTAACCATTCAATTTTACGTTCATGACTTTCTTTTCGAAGTTTGCCCCCTTCTTTGTATTTCCAATGCGCTGCCACACCCATTTCTGCTTGTTCATGCATCTGAAAAGTACGAATTTGAACTTCAAAAACGCGCCCTTCTGGGCCAGTTACAGCCGTGTGCAAGGATTGATAACCATTGGGTTTAGGATTGACAATATAATCATCAAATTCAGCAGTCACCTGAGGCCACATCGAATGGACTAAGCCTAAGACTTCGTAGCATAGTTCTTTTGTTTCAACCAAGATTCTAACGGCTGTTGCGTCGTATATTTCATCCAATAACACATTTTTACGCTGCATTTTTCGAAAAATACTATGAATATGTTTTGAGCGACCATACACTGCAAAATGGACCACACCCATGTTTTTCATGCCTTGGTTTAATTGATCGACAATAACATTGACATAACGATCCCTATCCAATCGTTTGGCTTTTAGCCCTTTGGCGATGGCTTTATAATCTTCAGGGTAAAGATGGCGAAAAGCCAAGTCCTCCATTTCCCATTTAATGGCCCCAATGCCAAGACGATTGGCCAAGGGAGCATAAATTTCCATGGCTTCTGTGGCAATTTGCTGTCGCATGCCCTCAGGCATGGGGGCCGATGAACGAAGAACACACAAACGCTCTGCCAATTTGATGAGGACTACCCGCACATCATCCACCATGGCCAGCAACATTTTACGAATATTATCAATTTGGTGTTTATTTTGTGGATATTTACCAATCATCTGAAAAGTGGAGATGGCCCCCATTTTTTTGATGCCTTTGACCAAACGGGTAATATGATTGCCTAATTGCTCATCAATATCATCCAATGACAATTCAGCATAATGGACGCTGCCATAGATAATAGCGGCCGCTAATGTTTCTTGATCGACCTCTAAATCCGCCAACACATCAGCGATAGCAAGCCCTTGTTGTAAACAGGATTCACCCGTTTCGGTCGCATGATCTTGACCGGCTAATTGGCTCAGTGTGCAGGCATTCCGGATCAGTTCAAGATCTTGAAAATAGCCCTTACTGCCCAATTGATGAAGCCAAAGCTCCACATCAATACTGCCATCAGCCTGCAATGGTGTGCCTTCTTTTACCTTGACCACGATAGTATCCTATAACAACGTGTCAAATCCCCATGGGGTCCTTTAGTTTGGGATCGCGAGTAAAAGAATGTCCCCTGTGAAGCATCATTTTGATGCAAATACAGGATGTTATTTCTCTCAAGATCCTTAATATTCTTCGAGATGTTGCTCCGAATCAAACGTCTGGTCAAGCCCCTACGCTTTCAGTGCCTATTAAAATGATTTAAATTAAGGCATGAAAACCGAACCATGACCGTTACGGTAGGAAATATTTAAATAGATGACATACGATAAAAGGACTAAATTGATAATGATCATTGGGATGCTCGATGGCTGGGAAAGAACAAATCTAAACAATAAGTTATGAAAAGGAAGGTAGCTCATTCCAGCAAGCGTTGAACAGATGATAGCAAAATAACTAACAGTGAAACTCCATTTTTTAACAGCGAATAATCCAATCGCGGCTATCAGATTTAACATGAAAAATAAAATATACGTTATAAAAGTAAAGCGTATCCAGCCCATCCACCACCCATTCAATATGTCAGGCTGAAGTATCAGTTGAAATGTTAAAAGTACTTTCCAGTGAAATATCAGTGTTAAAACCATTAAACAAGCAACGAACTTGCATCCAAACAGAATATTTTTCATTAATTTGGGAGCCTCTCGCAAAATCATTTATTAAAATGCTTATTTTTCAAACAAAGCAATGGATTCAACATGAGAGGTATGTGGAAACATGTCCATGACCCCAGAAGCAATCATTCGGTATCCCTGATGATTAACCAAGATATCAGCATCTCTTGCAAGCGTTGCTGGATTACATGAAACATAAACAATTCTCGTGGGGGCTATTTGATGGATTTGCTTCATTATCGCCAGGGCTCCGGTGCGAGGGGGATCAAGTAACAGCTTTGTAAATTGATGCGGTTGAAGACTCTTTAATGCTGTTTCTTCTTCTAAATTAGCACAAAAAAATTGGAGATTGGTAAGGCCATTATTTTCTGCATTCATGATGGCGCGTTTGACCATCGCATCACTTCCTTCAACGCCAACGACTTTCGCACAATGCTTTGCCATCGGTAATGAAAAGTTACCTAAACCACAAAAGAGATCCAATACCACGTCATCGGCATCTAAGGCTAGTAATGTCAACGCCTGTCGCACCATTAGGCGATTCAAACTGGCATTCACCTGCGTAAAATCAGTGGGGTGAAATTGAAAGCGAATGTTTTCATCTGGGAGGGCGTAACTTAAAAAATCACCTGCTGCTTTAGGATGCAATAAATAAACACTATCAGGGCCTGCAGGTTGTAAAAAAATACGAAATGTTGCTGTGTCTGCGAATAAACAGAGTTTTTCTTCATCACTGACACTCAGTGGGGCTAAATTACGAAATATTAATGCAATATCCTCATCGCCCGCTGACACCTCTATTTGTGCAATCGACTCAGGTGCATCAAAGCTATCTATCAGTTGGCGAAGCGTTACAATGTGAGCGTCCATCCGTGCTGTTAATACAGGACATTGACTAATCTCGGTAATATATCGGGGATTGTTTTTTTCTCTAAACCCAACGAGTGTGGCTTGTTTTTTTTCAACATAACGCACACTCAAGCGCGCTTTATTTCGATAATGCCACAGTTGACCCGTTAGCGGGGGCAATACTGTTTCAGGTTGTACATGGCCAATACGAGCCAGTGAATCCAAAAGCAAGGTTTCTTTTTCATGAATTTGAGCCTCCCCATCCAAGTGCTGTAAGGAGCATCCCCCACAAAGAGCATAATGAGGACAGCGTGGTTCAACCCGATGAGGGGATGGTTCAACCACCGATAACATTCGACCTTCATCAAAATCTCGTTTTTTCCGTAAGTATTGGAAGCTTATTGTTTCACCCGGCAATGCATTTTGAATAAATGTTGTTTTGCCAGCAATGCGCGCAATGCCTCGCAGATCATGACTGAAATTTTCAATGGTCGTTGTTACAGGCGTTGCTGGTGGGCGAGGGGCTTGTCTTCTCATCTTCATTCTCTCTACAAATTCGATATAAATGTGTCCACTTCTTTCTTTGATAACTCTACAAAACCACCCCGCTCAAGAAAGCGTGGCATGGTTAATTTACCATAACGGATGCGAATTAAACGGCTCACTTCTAGCCCCTGAGATTCCCATAGGCGACGTACTTCACGATTACGTCCTTCACTTAAAACAACGTGATACCAACTATTGGTTCCCTCCCCACCCCTGAACTGAACTTTTTTAAATTTTGCAAGCCCATCATCTAACATAACGCCCTGCTCTAGCAATTTAAGGGTTTCAGGGCTGACTTGTCCATGAACACGGACGGCATATTCCCGCTCTAGTTCATATTTTGGATGCATCAACCGGTTGGCCAATTCACCATTGTTGGTGAAAATTAATAAACCTGAGGTATTTAAATCCAATCGCCCCACCTGTACCCAACGTCCTTGTTTTAAATGAGGCAGATTATCAAAAACTGTTTTTGAGAATTTCGGATCATTTCGACTTGAAACCTCACCAATGGGTTTGTGGTACAACAAAATACGGGGTTTAGATTCAAGTTTGAGTGGATTGTCAATCACTCGCCCCCTCACACTAATTTTGTCCTCTGCTGTCGCCCCATCGCCAAGTTTTGCAAGGATCCCATTCACCTTGACCAAACCACTTTCAATCCAGCGTTCCATTTCTCTTCTGGAGCCGAATCCCGCTTGACTTAATATTTTTTGTAATCGTTCACTGCTCATTATTTATCACACTCTGAGGTAATTCATTGAGCGCCGCAAGATTAAAATAATCAAGAAACGCTTTCGTTGTTGTATACACGGCAGGTTTTCCAGGCACATCGCGGTACCCTGCAATTTGAATCCATTCACGTTCAAGTAGCGATTTTAACATAGAACTACCGACAGCAACGCCCCGTATTTCTTCTATATCAGCTCGGGTAACGGGCTGTTTGTAGGCAATAATCGCCAAAACTTCTAAAAAAGCACTGGAATACTTTGAGGGCTTTTCTGTTAATAACCGTGTAATCCATGGGCTATAATGGGCTTTCGTTTGCAAACGATAGCCACCAGCAAGCTGTTTTAATTCAATGGATCGGTTCATGCTGTCATATTCTAAGTCCAGGAGTGCCTTGTCTAATTGCTGGCGCGTTGGTCTATTTAACTCATCAAAAGCACTTAATATTTTCTCAACCGTTAATGGTTGACCAGCACTCATCAAAAGGGCTTCAACAATTAACTTAATCTCCAACTCATCCATTTTGATTTGCCTGTATATGAATGGGAGAAAAAGCAACCGTTTGGGTCAAGATAATCAACGATTGTCTTGCCAACTCAAGGCAGCCCAATAAAGTGACCACCAAGCCCATGCGACCCTCCTCGACATTCAGTAATCGATTGAATTCAATCAATTTTTCATCTTTCAAACGGTGTAATATCAGGGTCATTCGCTCACGAACTGATAACAATTCTCGTGTAATGTGATGAGGGGTCATTTGGTTTTGGCGAGTCAATAAGGTTGTCATTGCGTCTAATAAAGCAGACAAGTTAATATCAGGCTTAAGCATTGTTAACGCAATCTGGCTTGTTCCCACTTGAGCTGGAAAAATATCTCGTTCATAGCGCGGCAAATGGTCTATATCGATTGCCAATTTTTTATACTTTTCATAGGATTGTAAGCGTCGAACCAGTTCCATTCGAGGATCTTCCTCAATGAGATCAGATTGTAATGGCGGCTTCGGTAATAATAGCTTTGATTTAATTTCAGCCAACAACGCGGCCATCACCAAATAATCGGCCGCCAACTCCAATCGACGTTCCCTTAAATTCATTTCCTCATTTTTCCCTTTTCTCCCAAAAAGGGAAAAGGTATCCGTTGGGCGGATAAGGGGCTCTTCAATGGATATTTGCGGTTCTGGATCACATGGTGGCTGAAATACATTCATCAAATCAATATATTGCATATATTGTTGGGTGATTAACGCGATAGGAATATCCAAGATATCAATATTTTGCTGACGAATCAGATATAAAAGAAGGTCTAGCGGCCCTGTAAAGGATTCCAACAAGACCTCGAGTGCATCGGGTGGAATAAATAAATCGGTGGGCAGCTCAGTTAAGGCATGCCCTGCCACGATGGCTAACACAGGAAGACCTGACTCGCTGGTATTAACCTTCATTAATAATCCAATCCCATGACTTCTCGCACATCATCCAATGTTTTATTTGCCTCTTCTCGAGCTTGTTCTGATCCCTCAGCGACAATGCGTTTCACAGAACTTAAGTCCCCTTCATACTCTTTAATAGACAATTGAATAGGCTCTAATTCATGATTAATTGCTTCAATCACAGGGCGTTTGCAATCAATGCAACCAATTCCGGCCGTTCGACAACCAGTCTGGACCCAATTTTTGGTGGATTCATCAGAGTAAATTTTATGAAATTGCCAGACAGGACATTTCTCAGGTTCGCCTGGGTCAGTGCGCTTTACGCGGGCTGGATCAGTGGGCATGGTTAGTATTTTCTTTTCAACCTGCAGTGGTTCTTCACGTAAACTAATCGTATTCTGATAAGACTTGGACATTTTGTGACCGTCAACACCGGGCATTTTCGAATGTTCTGTGAGCATGGCTTGTGGCTCAGTTAAAATAATTTTCCCGATCCCATCCAAATACCCTAACAAGCGTTCTTTATCACCAATGGATAAATTATGTTGATTTCCTAATAAGGCTCGTGCGGTATTGAGCGATTCATGGTTACCGTCTTGTTGAAACGATTGACGCAATTCCTTATAGAGTTTTCCATTTTTTTTGCCCATTTTTTTTATTGCATCGATGGCCAGTGCTTCAAAATTGGGTTCACGGCCATAAAGAAAATTAAAGCGTCTGGCCACTTCACGAATGAGCTCTATGTGAGCCACTTGGTCTTCTCCTACAGGTACAAAATCGGCTTTATAAAGTAAAACATCAGCACTTTGTAATAAGGGATAACCTAAAAAACCATAAGTTGAGAGATCTTTATCATTTAATTTTTCTTGTTGATCTTTATAAGTGGGTACGCGCTCTAACCAACCCAAGGGCGTTATCATTGATAATAATAAATGCAGTTCAGCATGTTCTGGTACCCAAGATTGAAGGAAAATTCGTGATAAACTGGGATTAATGCCACAAGCAAGCCAATCTATCACCATGTCCCAAACCAGCGGCTCTAAAAGGCCAGGTTCATTATAACAAGTGGTTAAGCCATGCCAATCCGCTGCAAAAAAATAACAATCATATTGATGTTGCAATTTAAGCCAGTTTTTAAGTACGCCATGATAATGACCAAGGTGCAAACGACCACTGACCCGCATGCCTGACACAACACGCTTATTGTTACTAAATACTGACATTAAAATCCTCTATTGTTCATTTTGTTATCTGAAAGGCTCCGGATCCCCTTTGCCTTCTCGGACTATCACGGGATATTCACCCGTCAAATCAACCACGGTTGTGGGCTCTTGGCCACAATTACCGCCATCAATCACAAGATCAATTTGATCACCCAATAAATCTTTGATTGCCTCAGGCTCGCCTAAGGGGGCCTTAGCACCTGGCAAAATCAAGGTTGAACTCATGAGTGGTGCATCTAAACACTCTAGCAGTGACAGCGTGATTTTGTTTTCTGGCACCCGCAAGCCTAGCGTTTTTCGTTTGGGATGCAACATTAGGCGCGGAACCACATTGGTCGCATTTAAAATAAAGGTATATGACCCGGGGGTAAATGCCTTCAATAACCTGAAAATAGGGTTACTTACCCGTGCATACAGACTGAGTTGCGATAAATCACAACAGACCAAGGTCATGTTATGGTTTTTATCCAATTGTCTTAAACGCCGAATACGCTCTAAGGCTGATTTATTACCCAGCGCACAACCGAGTGCATATCCAGAATCGGTTGGATAAACAATTAAGCCCCCTCCCTCGATAATCGTAGCAGCTTGCCGCAGCAGGCGTGACTGAGGATTATCCGGGTGAATTGCAAAAAATTGACCCATAGCTAATAACGTCCTTTAGATGTTGATGTTCCATTGATGCCAAATTGGGGTACAGTTTACTGGCAATGGGCGCTGATGTCCAAGTGCGATGCGTGATAACGTATCACCATGATAATCTGAACCCGTTGATGCCAACAACTCAAAACGAGTACAAAGCCCTGCCAACTCCATCATATCAGCGGTTGTAATGTCACCAGAAACCACCTCCATGCCTTCACCACCTGCCCCCTTAAACGTTTTAATTAATTCATGCAGTTTCGTACGCGTCAATGAGTACTTCAAAGGATGCGCAATAACAGCCTGCCCTTTTGCTTCTACAATGCTCGCAACGGCATTGTCAATGCTCACCCAAACGGTTGGAACATAGGCTGCTTTTCCCTGACCTAAAAAGCGTTTAAAAGCACTTTTCATGTCGGGTACTAAACCCTCATTCATCAGAATTTGAGCAAAATGGGGCCTTCCAACCCGCTCATGCCCTGCAATATCACAAGCTTTTTGATAAGCATTTTCTACACCACAACCCTTTAAGCAATCCGCAATTTGCAAAGCCCGCTGAATACGACTTTCATTTTGAGCTAACACCAACGCTCGAATACCTGGTTCTTCTGGATTAATATTTAAGCCCAACACATGAATATAATATTTTTTCCAACAAACACTCAGTTCGATACCATTGATAATGGTAATGTCTTTACCGATCGCTGCCGCATGGAGTGCTGAAAGACCTGCCAGGGTGTCGTGATCAGTTAAAGCTAAAACACGAAGACGTGACGCTAACGCCTTGTCCAATAAGGCAACTGGGCTGAGTTCACCGTCCGAAAAATAACTGTGGCAATGGAGATCTATCATAATGAACAAAAATAGCATGCCTTGTAGCCCCTGTCATCATTTCTTATGATACTTTGTAAACAATAACTCTATTTTTCAAATTTTTATAAATATAGACTATGAGATGGCCTAACGTTTTGCTAAGATGTTTTTTGTAGTCTTTTTTTTGTCTTTTAATAGTTCAAATATTCAAGGAAGGTAATCATGAAAAAATCATCATTGGCAGTTGCTGCATTATTAACAACGCTATCCGCTGCAACCATTGTTCCTGTTGCTTATGCTGACGATAGCAATAGTACACAAATGGGTGCTTGCAAAGCATGCAAAGGCATGAAATGCACTGGTGCTGACACCAAGAGCACTGATGCTAAGAGCACTGATGGCACTGATGCCAAGAGCACTGATGGCACTGATGCCAAGAG
>CANJHO010000070.1 GCA_947474165.1 Legionellaceae bacterium | reverse complement strand
TTCCGTCATTGCGAGTGAAACGAAGCAACCCAGGAGCTCAAAGTGAGCAACTATAAGACATGAAATCGCTCTCTTCGAACCTCTGGGTTGCTTCGTTTCACTCGCAATGACGGAATTTAAATCATTTTAAAAAATGGCTAAAGTCGAGTTCAATGGGTTCAAAAGAGGACATTTCTACGTTGAGGCTACTCGTCGCACACCGTAACCCCCCAGGCACAATAGTTTGTTTTTTAACAAATAGTCTACAATATATACAATAGATGTGTTTTTTGAGTGGGCTTTAAAATGCGCATTATAATCGAATTTTCAAATGACCAACGAGTGAAAGCAAGAGCAAGGGTTGGTGATATTTTTTTGATTGTACGAGATGATGACAATGGTCTTTCTATTAAAGAACAATATGAGTGTACTGCCGTCGGTGAGTTTAAAAGACTAAGCGATAGTGATATGGAAAAAAAAATAACACAAGCTGAAAAGCTCAATGTCGAAGTAATTGCTCATTCGTCTAGTGGATCGAAACAGTTTCAATCTGAACCAACAGAGCAATATAAAAAAACACAAAATATTCCTGTGGATAAATTTACGTATTGGCTGGAAAATAGTTTATTAAAACATGAAACAAAGCGTACAAGCGTATCCTTGATCGCCTGCCAAGCAGCTAAAGGTACAGAGCGATTTCCTGAGATTGCTGCACAAATGCTTAAGTTTTTCCACGTTAAACCAAAAAAAATTACCGCAAGAGAAGGGTATATTTATGTTCAGCCTGATCATGAGTTATTTAGTCTTGGCCCTATTAGCACGGCCATGCATGAGGCCGCACGCAAAGGAGTAAAATCTGTAGAAAAAAAGCACACGTTAGAAGATTACGGTACTTCTTTCCTGCGTGGTTTAGATGGTATTTTAAGAGCAACTGGTTTTGGTTCTGATAAATCGACCCCTCTTAACGAAAAATATGCCTATTTCGAAGGCATCAATGGCGAAGACATGAAAATAGACAAGCAATTGTATGATCTTTATCGCTATTCAGTCGATAGACGAGAGAAACCACTGCAAACCATGTTAGCAAAAGATTTCATCGCCCTTGCAAAACAAGGGATACTTTCCGATCCAAGTAGTAAATTATATAAAAAATCAAAGCTTGTTTTAAACAACCTAAGATCAATCAAACCGGCTGAATCGATGCAAATTAATATGGATAGTTATAAAACAAAAGATATTTTGTTGGCCATTATTGATGATATTGAGCTACAAATAGCCTCTAAAAAAGGAGTAAAATCAATTGACGAGCTAAGAATTATTTTAAATGAAACGAAAGAGTTTATTAAATATCGCCAAGCCAGAAATTACCCCATAGATGAGTTTATACCCTTAATGGAGTTATTATATAAAGCAGCAGATAATTATGGGCATTTGAATCAACAGGATGCCGCTCATATCAAAGCCTTTGCAACTCGAATACAACATGAAAAACAAATTGAATCCGATGTTACCGAACGCACATCCCCCTCCGGTTTAAGACCCCCATCTCATACAAAAGCCGTGCGTGAAGTGACCACGATGAAAAATAAGGCTTACTCAGAAGTAATTAGCGGCGTCTTAAAAACCAAGGAAGAGCAACATGTTCTATCTGCTTCCAAACCAAAATCAGAGGCATCTATTGATATTAGCATTGATCAATTAAGAGCCGAATGTTCCAAAATTAGATTAGCGCTAGAAGAAGAAAATAAATTTTGGCAGGATGACAACATGCAAATGTCATGTGTATTGTTGTCCGACGCTGTACAAAATATACATGACTATGAATCGTTATTCAAAGTGAGGCAAAAATATCAACAACAGTTAATACTGCTTCATAGTGACGAAATAAAAACCATTAAAAAAGAAATCATTGACCTCGAGCGTCGTGGAACAAAGGTTTTGCTAGACAAGGCAGAGGCGATGAAAGTTGATGTTTGTGAAACCATGCTGATAGAGCTTGGCAAACGTTATGAGATTTCCACTACGCCTAGTCAATCAAATCATGGCGAAGCAACCGCTTCTGCCGCCCCATCCAGCGAGATGGACACTGATCTTAAATTTCGGCTTAAAAAACTTAAAGAAGAACATCCAGTTGAGAGCAATGAGAGCGAAGCTTCTGCCGGCCCATCTAGCGACATAGAGACTGATCTTAAAGTTCGCCTTGAAAAATTTAAAAAAGGACATCCAGATGAAGAGAGCGCTGATCTAGATAAGCCTTTTGATCTTTAACGAGGTCTGGCGCTGAGCCTGATAAAAAGCGACTTTGTTGCCTAATTCTGACATTCTGTACCCCAGTATTTTTTAGATAAAGAACAAGGCCCAATTAACTTGGGCCTTAATCTTCTACTGCACTCGCAGGGCAGTGTCTTCCATTGAAGACAAAAACCCCTCATCTTTTTTTTCTTCTATCTTTTTTTCAGGGGCAAGGACCCTTATTTCAGGCGCAGGATTTTTAAGCGCTTCCGTCAATGTAATAAATTTATACCCATTTTGCTTATACATTTGAATAATGTCATCCAAAACATAACTGTTCAATAAATTCGCATGGATTAATAAGATTTGTTTGACTGGTTGTCCCTTTGCAATTCGCTCAGCGAGTAGGGTTTGCTTCCATATATAGGCAAGATAACCTGCTTTCATTTTGCCTATATAAGCCTCTCTCGAATGATAAGGCACTTTATAAAGTTGCTCATTGAATCTAAAATCTTTGCTATCAATGGTTACTGGCGCGATTGTATAATGATGTTCGGCAAGATAATTCAACACCTTGGGTTTGGTTACTTTATTTCCTTCCGCAAGATAGGGATAACGAAAATATTTGGGCTCTGTCATCAAAGGCGTTAACACTTTGTCGGCACGATCCAAATCAGCAATATACCCTTCGGCACTCATTTGATTTAAATTCTTGTGCGAATAAGTATGATTGCCTATCATCAACCCTGCACTGCGAAACTGCTCAAGAAATTCCCACTGACCTTTCTCTATGGATCCCGCAATGACAAATCCCGTTGCAGGCACCTGATTGTCGACGAGCGCCTGGATAATTTTCATAAAACGGTCAGTTGATCGCTGCTGATTACTCGGCGTATTCATCCTTGAAGCAACCAACGGTAAATCATCGATGGTAATGGCAATCTCACGATCTTGATCTTGGGCAAAACAAGCACAAGAAAAGAAAAATACAAACGAACAGTATGATTTTCGCATGAATATTCCTCTATGAATAAGATACACTTAAAATGAGTGTAGCAGAGCAATTTGAACATCGTGGAAAATCATACAAAAAAGATAAATATAGAACGATTTATTGTTTTACAGTAAAAACTCAACTCAATATGGTTTGAAATTAACGGTCTATTCTTGGATCGATGAAGCCAAGCATGAACCTATTAAACCAGGATAATCTTGATGGTATATCGCCCGATCCTAAACTGTAAAACTCTCGCCACAGCCGCATTGGCCGGTTTGATTGGGGTTATTAAACACAAATTTAAAATTCATTCCTTGTTGAACATAATCAACCTGCATGCCTTTAAGATAGGGATAACTACTTTTATCGATGCAAACCAAATAATTCTGCGCTAAAGGGCGTACGATATCATCCCCTGCCGGCACTTCAACATAATCGACCACATAAGACAATCCAGAGCAACCTGTTTTTTTTACAGATAACCGTATCCCAGTGGCATTGCCCTGCTTCAGAAGATAAGATACTACATGCTGTATCGCCGCATCACTAAATGTAATAACCTCATCAGAACTCACTGATTGTTGAACAACATCGCTCATGGCATCTCCTCTGAAAAAAACAATCTTCTTATTCGTAGTATACACTAGTACCGTTTTGGAATTTCACGACCAATAATAACAATGGCTTTCTCCACTTCCTCAGCCGTTGTAAACCGCCCCATGGACAAGCGGATAGAACTCAATGCCAATGCGCCACTTAAACCCAGGGCACGGAGCACATAGGACGGTTGTAGGCTTGCTGACGCACAGGCTGAGGCTGATGAAACAGCGAGCTCGCTTAATGCAGGGATAAGTGCTGAGCCATCAATGCCATTGAAACTCACATTAAGATTACCTGCAATGCGCTCTTTAACACTGCCATTCAATTGAATCCCAGGAATCGTTGAAATACCCTCCCACAGTCGTTGGCGTAATGCTAAAATGCGGGCTTGTTCTTCAATACGTAAGCCCTCAGACAAGGCAAAAGCCTCCCCCATTCCTACAATTTGATGGGTTGGCAATGTCCCTGCACGCAGTCCCCCTTCTTGCCTTCCGCCGAAACTCATGGCTTGTAACCGAATACGCGGCTTTTGCCGAACATACAAAGCCCCGACCCCCTTAGGACCATAATTTTTATGGGCGGAGAGAGACATTAAATCGACCGGCAACGCCCCTAAATTAATCGGGAGCCTGCCTGCACTTTGTGCAGCATCCACATGAAAAATAATGCCTTTGCCCCGCAATAACTGCCCTATTGCGTTAATATCTTGGATAACACCAATTTCATTGTTCACGTGCATGATGCTAACCAAAATCGTGTCTTCGCGTAGGGCGTTGGCCAATGAAGCACTATTTAAAAGGCCATCCGCTTCAGGCTCAAGATAAGTTAACTCAAATCCCTCACGCTCCAATTGATGACAACCATCTAAAACCGCTTTATGTTCAGTTGACATGGTCACCACATGACGGCCTTTACGCTGATAAAAACGTGCAGCCCCTAAAATGGCTAGATTATTGGCTTCTGTGGCGCCTGATGTAAAAATAATTGACTCGTCTGTCGCCCCAATGGCTAGGGCCACCTGCTGACGTGCACGCTCCACAGCTTTTGCCGCAGTCTGACCATAAACATGGGTAATCGAGGCGGGATTACCAAAATGACGGGTCGGACCTAAATATTCAAGCATCACCTCAACAACGCGCGGATCAACAGGGGTTGTGGCCATATAATCAAAATATAAGGGGCGATCGGTCATTTGATTCTCTTGTCTTTTTGCAGGGCCGTTTCAATATGAGTTAATATGCCTCTTAAAATATTAACCTCCATGGTTTCAAGTTTAACACGATTAAACAATCGGCGAAGTCGCTGCAGCAAACGTTTTGGGTTTGAGGGCTTAAGAAAATCAATCGCCACCAATACCTCACGCAAATGCGTATAAAATCGCTCAACTGAATCAGTTGTTGCCTGTGTATCACGACCCGTTTCAACATCAGCCACAGGCGACAATAACTTCATTCGCAATTCATAAGCGATGATTTGAACTGCTTGAGCCAGATTTAAGGAACTAAAATCAGGATGGCTTGGAATATGAATATGATAATGGCAATGCAATAATTCATCATTGGTTAGGCCCGCATGTTCGCGCCCAAAAACGATGGCAATCTCTGTGGGATCAGGCGTTGCCGCCACCAACATAGCAGATTCAGCCGGTGTTAAGCCTGACAAAGCAATATCGCGTGGCCTAGCACTGGTGGCCAGCACAAGCTGACAACCTGCCAGCGCGTCCTTTAATGAATCAGTCACAATGGTATGCTGAAATAAATCGTCAGCGCCTGCCGCCATCTCATGCGCACGGGGATCTGGGAAGGATTTTGGCGAAACAAGATATAGGCGGTGAAAACCCATGGTCTTCATTGCCCGGGCCGTCGAACCTATATTGCCAGGATGCGAGGTGGCCACCAATACAATGCGGATTGCGTTAAATTTCATATTTTTTCATTACAACGTTGTCATACATATTAAAAGGTAAAGTGTGGTACACTCTTCTGTTTTGTTGACGAGCGAATTTCATGCAACCTCTTTTAAATATAGCCATTAGTGCCGCGCGTCAAGCCGGCGACATCATTGTACGTCATTTAGAGCAAATTGACCGTATTAAAATTACAGTTAAAAACCAAGATGAATTTTTTAGTGAAGTGGATATTAAGGCAGAACAAGCGATTATTAATGCCATTCATAAAGCCTACCCCGATCATGGCATTATTGCTGAAGAAGGGGGCTCACAACAGGAAGATGCTGAATCAGTTTGGATAATCGACCCGCTCGATGGGACAAACAACTACCTGCATGGCTTCCCATTTTACGCTGTTTCCATAGCGCTTCGCGTAAAAAACCGCATTGAACATGCTGTTGTCTATGATCCCTTACGTCATGAGTGCTTTTCGGCGAGCCGAGGGCGTGGTGCGCGATTAAATGATCGCCGTTTACGCGTCTCAAAACAAACCCAACTCAGTGCTGCCATGCTCGCCTCAGGCTTTCCCGTCCGAAATACCACACGTGCTGAACGCTACCTTCCTACCCTTGCCGCTTTGTCTGGCAAGTGTGCAGGTGTTCGCTGCACGGGATCTGCCGCGCTTAATTTAGCTTATGTGGCCAGTGGCCGATTGGATGGCTCCTGGCAATTTGGCTTACGACCTTGGGACATTGCTGCAGGCTGCCTATTGGTGCAAGAAGCGGGTGGTTTAGTCAGCGATCTCGCTGGCGGTGAAGATTATCTCAACCAAGGAGACATCATTGCTGGGACGCCTAAGGTGTTTAAAGCCCTGCTACAAACGTTACTGCCTGTTTGTAAACGCAACGACGGAAAACTTTGATAGTTCATAAAGCGCCCCGCCCTAACGCTCGCGGTTCAGATCGATCGGGCATATTTTGATCAAAAAGGCGGTAATAGCGCCGCCTGTTCTTCTTGTATGTCGTTAATTACCTTACGTAAAACATCACCTGATATCTCTTCTGGAAAAACAGTTTTCAAACAATATCTTTCGCGATCAATTAATGTTGTCATTAATAAATTAACCCAGCCCTCATCCATCTCATCAAGTGGTTTACCTGCTAGGTCAACATATTCAGTTATTATTTTTTTTATTTGCTCTTCATTGATTCCCAGTTCTAGGAAAAAACATGCCGCTAGTTTTGCAGCGAGCTCTGCTTCACTTCTGGGTTTTTTTTGAAAACCAGACCCACCAAAATCGCGTACATCAAGAGCTTCAAGTGATTTAAAATATGCGAATTGACTAGCCTCTGCAAAACTGCCTGTTGCATGGGGGGAGGCTGCATGTATTGGCAATGTTGTATGTTCTTGATTGTAAGCTTCTACGGCGCCAAAAAAATTAGCAGCGACTTCTTGAAATTCAGCTTGAGGAACGACCTGGCCTAGAGCCAATTTTGTAATAATATCCCTTACCTGTTTCGCATGAAAGCTCGCAATCGATGGGATTTTTTTAATAATGGTCGCATTGGATACATCGTCATGAATTGGAATAATATCGCTTAAATGAAAGCTAGCGTATCTAGCGCCTTTAAAAAGCAATAATGATCGAGTTTGTCTTAATTCTTTATCAATAAACTTAACATCTAATTCAAAGCTTGCTTTTCCTCCATAGCAATACTCAATCAACAAACACCCCATTTTTACGACAGCAGGACGTCTATGGCCATATTCACAGATAAAGTCCTCTTCACTAAAAATATTGTCACTGGTTAATTCTTTTCTTTGTAAATTCTTAATTTTGAAGTAATTATGAGTATCATGTTCAAACCAGTCTGGGAAGATAAACCCAGGCGCAACATTAAGATCTAGATAAACATTACTAACCACCTGCGAAGCTTTTGTTTTAGACATTATGAAATCCAAAAGAATAATTTACGGCATAATAAATCATTTAGGCCAAAATAACAACAGTGATGGCGCAAAAATTTTTTGTTTCTAAAGCCGTGATGATGATTTTGCCCCCCCCCTTTGCAGTCTTATGAGTAAAGCCAGCGCAAGGGAAAAGCACACTCAATACCCACTGACGAATAGGCTGGTGTGGAAGTACACAATCCACCAGCATTGCAGCACTCAGAGCCATTCCTGAAGCCCCGCAACTGGGGCAAAAACCAAGTCTTATTTCGCAGTTGACAATAAAACACCTTATATTAAAGTACTGGAGTTTGGACAAACCACGATCTAATACGAGCCCGTGAGCGTGGTTTGTCCAAACTCCAGTAGGGTATTTTCACTGCGTTTATTAAGATCCTCTGGATCTAAACTCTTTAAACCATATCGACATCCATCAACTCCTTGATTATTCATTATAAATTAATAATAGCCATGTAATAAGAGGATTTACTTACACACTATCCCGCCTAGAACGCTTGTGCTGAGACCCCTGGCTGTTTTTGTCATCCTCGCCTTTTCTTTTGTACTCTGCACGCTCAACACGCTCTCCCTCTAAATCACTATGACCTCCCAATCCCCCTGGAAAAAATCGGGCGGGATTCAACTCACCCAGTGGATTCATCTCCCTAACATCGCGTTTTTTTGGTTGTGCTAGGAATATTGCTGGAAGTTCTCTTTTGGGCCCATTTTTAAAACATAATCCCTCTAAACCAAGCGCACGATTAAGCTCTGTTAATGAAACTGGGGACTTTGTTGGAAGCCCACCAAAAGCAACCAATAACATAACTTGCTGATAGGATAAAGAAGCGCTCAACCTAACATCGACCTTTTCCCCATACATGTTTTTCAATAAAATTGTAGCAATATGCTTTAAAAAGTCTTTTGATTCTGTTTCTTTTTTTAAATACTTTAATGTATACATTGCATCACTTAAAATAATAGCCGCATCTTTGGTAAAATTAACAGTGACTTCTGTCCACCCATCGTTCATACACCCATTCCATGCATTGATAACCAGCTGCATGATAACCAAGAGATTTTCAAATTTAATATCATCGAGCCTTACTTTAACCAAATAATCTTTTTTTAGCTGCAACAGTTCATTGACAACGACGGGACCTAACTTTTTATGGCCCAACTCTTTTTCACAATCATCCAATGCAATTAAAACCAACACATATAGTTCATTTTGTTTATGTCTATCTAGCTTCATCGCAACACATTGGTTAATCACTGCATGAATTTTCTTAAGATGACTTGGATTTTTTATAAACGAATGTTTACAATCAAATTCTATAAACTCAGTCACTAACTCAAAATCAGTGATCAGTAAATCAGCTGCTTTTTTAGTATCATTTTGACGCATTGCAGCGTGATAACTGTAAATATTTTTATCATGGGGACTGAAGCCTTCAAGCGGCAAAGGTTTAATACCGTTGTCTTTTTCTAAAGCCATTCGATGTAATCTAATGGCCTTCACAAAATCAACAGGAACAGTTATGCCTTTCAGATACAAAATCGCGCGCCGATACATTGCCCCGACATCACCAAGCGCTATTGCTTTATCCAAAAGCACAATAGCGCTCACCTCATCTATCACACCACCATGGCCTTTCAGATGCATATACGTGCGACTTAACATCGCTGCAGAATTGCCATGCTGTATTGCTTTGTCCAAAAGCTCAATGGCTTTCGCATAATCTATCACACCACTTTGGTCCTTCAGATGGATGAGTGCGCGCCGATACATCGCCTCGGCATGATCACACTTGATTGCTTTGTCCAAAAGCGCAATAGCGCTCGCCTCATCTACCACACCACAGTGGCCTTTCAGATGCATAAGCGCGCGATTTATCATCGCTACAGCATGACCATGCTTTATTCCTTTGTCCAAAAGCACAATAGCGCTCGCATAGTCCACCTCACTATCTTGGACCTTCATATGCATTAACGCGCGCTGAGACATCGCCTCGACATTGCCAAGCGCTATTGCTTTGTCCAAAAGCGCAATAGCGCTCGCCTCATCTACCACACCACCGTGGCCTTTCAGATGCATAAGCGCGCGATTTATCATCGCTACAGCATGATCATGCTTTATTGCTTTGTCCAAAAGCACAATAACGCTCGCATAGTCCACCTCACTATCTTGGACCCTCATATGCATGAACGCGCGCTGAACCATCGCCTCGACATTGCCAAGCGCTATTGCTTGATCAAAAAGCGCAATAGCACTCAATTCATCTATATGACTATTTCGCACCGCCATATACATGGCCGCACGCATCACCATCGCGTCGGTACAACCAAGCTTTATTCCTTTGTTTAAAAGCACAATAGCTTCCGCGTTATCTACCATGCCGCCTCGGCCTTTAATATGCATGCGTGCACGCGAAAGCATTGCATCGGTATGACCAAGCTTTATTGATTCGTTAAGGAGCTCAATAGCTCTCACATAATCTACTTTACAACCTCGTCCATGCACATATAAAGCAGAACGCCGAAACATCGCATCGGGAAAGCCACTTTGTATTACTACATCAAAGAGCTTGATAGCCATTGCTTCATCTGCGGCACTACCCTGAATTTTCATATGTATGAAAGCACGAACATGCATCGCAGGGACATAGCCAAGAGCTATTGCATCTTCCAGGAGCGCAATAGCTCTCTCTTCATCTGCTGCGTTATCTTTAACTTTCATATGCATGCGCGCACGCGCAACCATTGCAACGGCATTACCAGACTTTATAGCTTCATCATAACACTCAATGAATTTATCAAAATCAAACCCCGGACAACCAAGATCTCTCATCACCCCAGTAATAACCATTGCATCGATGTTATTTAATTTAATACCTTCATTACAATATTGAGCGATTCTTAAAATTATTTTTTCAACCTGTGTGTTTTCTTGAGTTAACAAGCATATCTTAGTAAGGGGAACCAGTAAGAACCTTTGGCGTATATCCCCTCCTATTAAATCATCAACTAATTGTTGCAATAACTCTAATTGACTTTTATTTTCAATATCACTTTCATTTAGCATGGTATGCAATCCTGGTTTTATTTGGTTTCGTGGCTGTTAATAAAAAAGTATCAATGAATGGTGGTACAAGTTATATACTGCGCGCGCAGTATATAGTATGTTGACGCTTCATTTTCCAAATACTCATAAAACTCCTCCTTAGCCCAGTAGGGCTTATAGAGCAATTGTCAACAGACCCTAATGTTGGTTATTTATTAAAATCCAAAAGGCAATAAATTTTACATCAAGGACATTAGTTGGTCAAGAAAAAATCTGCGCAAATGTAGCCAGTAAACAATGCAGCCCGAAAAACAATAGGCAAATATTGATCGCTGTGATAAAATTAAGATCTTTTTACCAAATAAATTAGATTGGAGAAATGAATATGAGAGATGAAGGTAATTATGATAATCTACTTGGGTGTTGGCTGGTAGGGATTGCTACGCAAAGGTATTGCAACAACAATAATTACAGTCTAGTTGGTACTATAGCATTAGTATTAGCCGCTTCTATTCTATATGACCTTACAAATCGGTGTTTAGACAGTTACGCCCTTTCGTTAGACAGAGATACTTATGAGCCGCGTTTGTTCCACCCTGGCACACCTGGCCAAAATAATGGTTTTGAGATAGTGCCTCCCCCTCCAACACCATGATGTCGAATCTAATCGATTAGCAGCAATGGGACGAGCAACCTATGTAACAGGGCTAGGCTCAATGGTTTTTTCTGAGCTGATTCATGGCGCGCCTTTAATTCCACATCGATATAACGATCCGTCGTGGCACTAGAACTATGCCCCGCATCATCGCGGACATGCTCCCGAGGTCGGATTTTAACGTCTTCAGAAATCCCGGTGTGTCTCAACCAGTGAACGGTCGCCGCGCTTAAGCTGTCTGCTTCCTCGATTTGCTGCTGGCGCCGTAGCTGAGCAGCTGCGTCGTCAACGTGGTAAAAGGCATTGTGAAATTCAATGCGTAATGGTCTGCTCACTCACTTTAGGGACATTACCTATTCATCTTTAGTACCTCCTCCATCTGATACCTCTAGTTTGAGTTAATATTGCTCAACAAAGCGTACTATTATAGAGGACATTTTCATGGGGCTTCCACACAAAATAAACTTTTTGATTGGCGCGAGCTCAAAATGATGATAATATTATCAATATATGTGGTTTATATAACTGTGATGTAGGAGATTTACAATGCCATTAACCCAGCAAGAACTAAAAATGATAAATGATCTGATGTTAAAGATTCCTCTTAATAAAGACGAATTTGATACCCTAGATAATCTTTTAAAGCGGTATCTAATAGAGTTTAATACTATGCCAGCTGATTTATTGGCAACACTTATTAAACCTCAGCCGTTGACGCGGGATAAAAATACTAATTGGTTTAATGGGCTTATGAATTCCGGTGATTCCTACAAATTAGATATTATAATTAAATATTTCCCGACTTATATTAAGGAAAACTTATTTTTAATACATGGCTTGTGTAAGGATGCTAATAATATTCTTAAGCTTCTTCCTTTTCTAGATATAGCAACGCTTAAAAAATTGTCTGCAGAAAACGCATTTGATTATGGTGGTCGCGCCGTAGAAAAGAATTTTTATTTCCATGGATTAATTTATGAACTATTAGAGGAATGTAATGTTCCGGATTTTTCTAAACTTTCGCAAGAGGAGGTAGAGAAGCTAAGAGAGCAGGAAGAGAAGGTAAAGGAGCAGATAAGAGCCAGTATTTCGGCTGTGCTAGAGTATCCCGAAGCCTGCGAGTCAGGAGATGTTCAAAGGATAGAAAAATTAGAAAATAATTTCATGTTAGACGACGATGATCTTACTAATTACACCCCTGCTTCGAAGAAGTATAATAACAAGTCAGGACATTGGAATCCTTTTGTCTCGGCTATTAGGCATTCTCATATAGATTTATTGAATTTTTTAGCCAAAATATACAGCGCATTGGGACTAGCGGGGGAATTAAACATGCTATTGTCTCAGGAAGTGAACGATATAAATTCAGAAAATTACCGCAGCTTTACTAAGCAATATTTGGATGCTATGCCTGAAGAAATATTATTGGATAGGATGGATAATTTAAGTGAAAATTCGTTTCTTACCGATTATTATTTAGAGCGATTTGTCGGAAAAGAGGACCAAAAATTTGGTCAAGACTCTTTACGTAGTAGAGCCTTAAAAAAGGAAAAAGAAGCGCTTACCAAGGCTATATTTCAAAAAGTTCCACTTACTACAGAAGTGGTTAATGAAGTTTATGGTAGTAGTAACTTCTCACTTTTAGATATCGCTGTTTTGCACAAGAACACCGACCTGATATCTCAAATACAGGCACTCGGTCAGGTGCCTAAGACCTCCTTTAAATGCTGGAAGTTGGCAATTCGTGCAATTAAAAATGCGGGAGACACAAGCGTCTTAGTCTGTTTGATAGATTTGTATAAAAATGAAAGATTCCTTCCTGTATTGACTGATCAAGAGGTAAAAACCACGGCTTTTCATAAAGCTAGTGCTAAAGATAACCTTATTGCTATGGAATTATTATTAGCATCTAAGAAGGTTGATTTTGATTTTGAAGAAACCGAAACACATCTACCCGCACTGCATTTTGCAGCCTCTCAAGGTTCATTAGAACAAGTTAAAATGCTGTTGGCGCAGGGTGCAACCATTAAAGAAAATACCGGGGGAATGCTACCCAGTCAATGTGTTCCGGATCGAGCAAGAAATAATGGTGGACCAATTAAATCTAGAGAAGATCTAGAGTCAGGATGCAAGGCCATAAAACAATTTCTTCAGAATAAGGAGGCTAAACTTTCGGATAGCTCGGAGCAAATAAGCGCGTTAACCAAAAAAGTTGATTTCCTTCAAAACCAATTGAGTGAAAATAAAGAATTGCTTGTGTCTTTGGTGGCGCATGCAGAATCTCAAGAGGCAAGGCTAGCATCTCAAGATGTAATCTTAAAAGCGCTACAAGCCATGGTGGAGAAGTTGTTGAGTAGGGTTGATGTAACTCCTTCCGCTGAGAAGGCTGATAAGTCCCCGTCGAACACCTTCTTTTAGTTGATCTCGCAAGCCTATTAGGAATTTGAACAGCCCTATTTCCCAATTAAGGAGATGGATATTGAGGGCACCAATGAATATCTATGGTCTCATTCTATATACTGCGTGCGGCCATAACTTGTGGATTTTCGATAAACTTTAAGCAAACATAAAAAAATCAATCTACAATCAATATATGGTGAACAAAATAAAATATAGAGATAAACCATGCCGGTTATCGCTGAACTACAAGATCAAATCAGGACCTTACAGGCTCAATATCATCACATGCCAAGTCCTGACGCCTTGCGAGAGAAGGTGCTGGTTGCCTATATCCAAAAAACACTCAGCAAGTTAGAGGAAGCCTGTAGCCAAGGTATTGATGCGCTCACAGAATTTTTAAAGGATAACTGGACGCGGGTTAAGGGCACCGCATTAAGCCCTACTGCAATTCCCGATGCCGGCATCACCAAACTCCTCTGTGATGTTGCCATGTATGTTGCATCAGCGCATAACAAAGCCAATCCTAAAGAACAACTATCTGCCATTCAACAATTAATGCCGACCGTCACAGTAGAGTCCATCAGGCCTCGGTTATATGATGAGGCATCACAAGATATCGGTGAGGGTTATCAAGATTTAACTGATGTTAATCCACAAGAGGTATTAAAAACACATATCCTGGGCCGTGAGGGCCGATTTTTACTCCCTGTAAAAATTCTAGCCGAATTGGGTTTAAACTCTGAAAGACGAACCCTCGAAAATCCTTATGTTGCTATTGATGCCAGTGCAGACTTCTATTATGTCACCGCAGAAGAGTATGCGCGCCTTGTACAACATAGCCCTCTAACGCAAGCCGTCAATGAGGCACACCAGCAATATCATCGACTTCTAAATGATAAAAGTAACTTGCTCGGACAATTAACGACATTGTGCTTTAAGCTGGGCGTCAATAGTGTAACCGGCCTGGGAAGTGAGGATAATGCTGGCGCTGGCACTTACGCGCCCATCATTATTTTTAGTGAGTATTACGACACATTGACCGCAGCACAAAAAAATAGCCTTCCAAAACCACTAAAAAAAGAAATAGAGCTACTGCTCTCACTCGCATCCAATCCCCGCGCCAACATCAATGCCACAGAAAATCTAGAAACCTGTATCGCTACACGCCGTACCAAAATACTTGCCGCAGTCCAAGGAAACGAAGCCATATTGAGTTGCATTTCCATCAGCGGCGAGAGCAAAGAATCATTACTAACCGCGTCAAAAGAGTGCCTTTTCAAAACCATTGGAGAATTAATCAAAGCGCTTGCATCCAAATCTTATGAGGGCGGACATGATACCCTAAGCGTGAATCGTCGCTTGCTTGAATGGCTGGAAATCAGTTTTAGCATTGCATCGAAGGATGATTTAAACACTTTTAAAACGCTAAGCTCTGATGAAATGACGGGGTTATTACAAATGTCCACATTACCGACTCAACTCATCCATCAAATCAATAGTCTAGAAAATCTCGTGTTATTCATCATGGGGCTCGCACCAGAAAAGATAACGGCAATGTTGAATGGTTCAAAAAAAGCGATATTAAACACAATCATTAAAACCACAAGGGATTTCAGCGCATTATTGATAAGCTTAGAACCTGAAAAGTGCCGAGCAGTTATTGAGGGCATAAAAAGTGACATACCAAAGATAATTAAAACGGGATTGGATTTTAGTCAAGTCCTGCGCTACCTAACCCCTGCGCAGCGCACGGCGTTTATTGAAGGTATTAACAGTGAATACTCAAAGATAATTAAAACAAGTCATGACTTTATAGAAGTCGTTCACGAGCTAAGCCCCGAACAGCGCACAACGGTTGTTGATGCCATGAAAAGTGAATACTCAAAGATAATTAAAACAAGCCATGATTTTATAGAACTCGTCCAAGAGCTAAGCCCCGAACAGCGCACAACGGTTGTTGATGCCATGAAAAATGAATGGCCGAACATCATTAAATGGATCAATGATTTTAGTGACGTCCTGCCACACCTAACACCTCTGCAATGTACCACGGTTATTGAATGCATAAAAATGAAATTGCCGAAGATAATTAAAACGAGCATGGATTTTATGAGCGTCATGGAGAAGCTAACTCCTCTGCAGCACGCAACGGTTTTAAATGCCATGAAAAGTGAATTCACAAAGATAATTAAAAATAATTTAGATTTTTTTTGGGTCCTAATCAACCTCAACCCTGAACAGCGTACAACGGTTTTTAATGAGATGAAAAGTGAAATACCGAACATCATTAAAAATAGTGGTGATTTTAAGTACATCCTGCTACTCCTATCGCCCACACAGTGTGCTGAGTGTCGCGCGTCAATTACTATTGCCGGTTGACGACAATTATCTTTGCCGGTCACCCACAAAAAAAATTAGTTACTTTTCCCTCCTGATATCAAGTTAATATTTTTTTGCTTAGAGAAAGCAGCGCGGTAACTTTCACCGTCAACTTTAAT
>CANJHO010000069.1 GCA_947474165.1 Legionellaceae bacterium | reverse complement strand
TTGTAGGTTTATATTCCTGCCAGATTTGCAATACTAATTCTTGCATCATAAGTCTGGTCTGTGAATCAAGTGCTCCAAAAGGCTCGTCCATTAATAGAACCTTAGGGCTAGAAATTAGTGCGCGTGCAATCTGTACTCGTTGTTGCATACCCCCGGATAATTGATAAGGGTAATGTTTTTCGAATCCAGTAAGCCTAACAATTTTGAGTAGTTCCATAGCTTTTTTAGTGTATTCGTCAGCCGGCATCCCTCGACTTTTAACTCCTAATACGACGTTATCAAAAACGTTTAACCATGGAAATAAAGATGCTTGTTGAAATACGATAGATCTTTCTGGGCCTGGTCCTTCAACGGGTTTACCATCTAATAGCACCTGTCCTTCTGTTGGGAATTCGAAACCAGCGATCATATTCATTGCTGTTGACTTACCGCATCCAGTTGGTCCTAAAATACTTACAATTTCTGAGTCTTGAATTTTTACATCTAAGGAATTAACGGCGATCATGCTATTTGTGCTTTTGGGATCACCATAAATTTTCGTAACTTTGTCGAAAATAACTTTTGAATTAGGCTCAGTCATGTATGTATCTTTGGTAGAATTTTGGTCAGTAATGATGTTCAATTTAATCTCCTTAGGGTAGATTATTCTGCGAATGTTGTTTTGTCAATTAATTATTAAATTAGGAATCAATGGTTAACTTGCGAAGGCTTAAACATGTCGTTGCTTTAGGTAAATTGGGCTCTTTTGCCTTGGCAGCGGAATCTGTTCACTTGAGTCAACCAGCTTTTAGTAGAAGTATTCAATCGATAGAGGAAGAATACGGGGTAGATCTTTTTGTTAGAGGGGCTAGGATCATTGCACCAACACCATATGGAAAATTTGTAATAGAGCGAGCCAAAAAAATTCTTCAAGAAGTTCAAGGGTTGCAGCGTGATGTGGATCTTATGAAGGCTCATGAGTATGGCGAGGTTTTGGTTGGGGTAGGTCCGATACCGGCAGGAGTTTTGCTTATACCAGTAATATCTCAATTAAATTCACTGCATCCCACGATTAGGATCCATGTTGAAATTACGCACTGGCAAAATTTACTTAAATTGCTAAATGCCGAAGCTTTAGATTTTTTTATAGCGGATACAAGAGAGTTGCTTAATAATCGTAATCTTTCAATAGAGCCGCTCCCAAAACTTCCTATAACTTGTTTTTGTCGACCTGACCATCCTTTGCTACAAAAAAAACCTAAAAAAACCTCAATTGAAGATGTGATGGGATATCCACTAGGGGCATTTAAATTTCCTGATTCTCTATACAACGACCTTGCAGAGGCAATAAATTTCAAAGGTGATAGAAGAATGCTTTGGGCAATTGAGTGTGACAATATGCTGGTTTTGGAGCAAATTGCAGCGTCAAATAATTTGGTCATATTTGGCCCTAAGTCGGCGTTCAAAGCTGGTTTAAAGGAAAATAAGCTAGTAGAAGTTGTTTTGGAAAAACCGTTGAATTTGTCTACTCATTTTGGAATTATTTATCTAAAAGATAGACTTATATCTCCTGCCGCAGAATTGTTTCTTAAATTTGCGAAAGAAGAGTTAGAGTCTGAAATGAAAAAAGTGAAATCCCCTAGTAAAAAATCTAAGTGAAACAGCTTTAATGTTTCAATAAAATATTGAATTATTTTCATTTTTTTGGAGTTTCGGCTTTGCTTATTAAAGTAGTTGAAATTGGATGGTCATCTGAAAATTGATTAATCCAGGAAGATGTTCCTCTTGTATTTTTAACGGCTGGAATAAAAGTTAACTCCAGTGAAGATAGTTTTCCAACCTCTTTGGCAATCCTATATTTGCGATTATGAATGCATTCCCGATCTTTAAATTCGCATACATTATCATCGGTGCCTGAGCACGGTCCATTGGCTAGCCCTTTGGGGCAAGTTTCGGGGCATATATACATCAAATGATCAATTCGGCAATACCCACAACTTTCGCAACCAAGAGTCTTATTCTTTGTTGCGTGTTCAATATTCAGAAAAACTTTTCTTGAGAAATTGTTGCTGTCAAAGACCTTGGAAATTGGCTTAAAAATTGAGGCACCAATTGACCCATCCTTAAACAGATGGTTGTGAATCCCATTCATAAAATTAAATTTCTTAATCTCATCTTCACTTGCAGTTACTGAATTTATTGATGGGAAAGATTCTATTGAGCCGAATTCAGGCTTATTTTCGCTATTAAAAAGATATATTCCGCTGGGGTTAGGACTGGAATTTGCAATTTTTCCACTTTTCAGTCGATTAGAGTTTTCCCATAGCTCATTCCATTCTTGTTTAGAGGAAATTGACTTTTCGATATTATCTGCAAGTTCTATTACTTCAGTCAGGGTTTCGTAATCATCTACACCGCTCAGCTGAACACCAGCGTAGCCCATTAGTTTTATGCCTACAATCATTACGGCAAGTCGATGAAAGGATTTTTCACGAGCAACTGACTTACCTTCGTCATAATCCTCTAAAATTTTGTGAAATAAATCATCGCTGAGATGAACTCCCGGCAGTCTTCCGGAGTGGATACCTTTAGCCCAGCCTAGGGTTGGTAAAAGTAAATTGGCGACAATAGGTGTTTTAAATCCTCTACCATCTCTATACCAAATTAGCTCTTGAAATTTTTTCATATCCCAACCACAGTTGGTAATTAGATAGTTGGTGCCTACATTAATTTTTTTTGCCATCTTTAGATATTGATTGGCAAGTTCTTCTTCTCTATATTTGAATGGGGATATCGCGGAAGCTATTGTTGCATGTGGGTATAGATTTTTTACATCTTGAATGGCAATTACGGATTCGTGATATCTAGTTCGACCTTCTCGAGTTGGTTCAGCGATTCTATCCCCGGTTACCAGTAGCATATTAGATAGGCCGTAATCAAGAGCGCTTTGAAAAACTGCTTTAGCCTCATCCGGAAGCCTGTCTTTACCTGCTAAGTGCAATAGTGGAATTTTTCTACTTGCATCAGCGGCAATTTTTCCACATTCAACGGTACTAAAACATTTTGTAGATTTAACTCTATCTCCAATATTAAGGCCACGAATACGGGGGTTTTGCCCAACCTTTTCAGCATTTTTTGCCATATTGTCTAGTGCTTGTAGACCCTCTGATAGTAGATCAGGTACATACTCTAAGGTGTACAAAAAATCACCATTATCCAAACCTTCTCTAATGGCATTTTGAAATCTCATAATTAAATTCCTATTAGCTAACTAAATCGAGAAAACGTTCATATTCTTCAGCTGCCATGTGTTGAGTAAACTCAGGGCCAGGATATGATTTAGATAAGACCGCGCTTTTGTAGTTTTCTAATCCACGTTTAATTTCATCTCTCACATTTACAAAATTCTTTGCATGTGTTGGCTTTGGGAAAGCACTGTATCCAATGGCATCACCGGTCCCGATGTAAATGCCATCTGGTGATTTACCTGCACTAACGCTGATAATAGGAATAGGTAGTGATTTACATAAATGCTCAGTAATTTCAAATGGAACATATTCAAGAATAATTGCAAAAACTCCCGCCTCATAAAACGATTTTGCATCATCAACAATTTTTGCTGCTTCTATTGCGGTTTTTCCTTTGGTACCGTAGCCACTTTGCTCTAGCTTTCTAGAGGCTTGCATGCCCATATGTCCAACTACAGGAATGCCAGCTTGAATAATTGCGTGAATATTTTTAGCTGTATATCGATTTCCTTCGCATTTGACGCAATCAGCTCCACCTTCGCTAATCATTTTTCCAGCATTTGTGACTGCTTCGGTTTCGCTGATGTTGTATGACATATAGGGCATATGGGAAACAATCATTCCATATTTTGCTACCCGACTAACTGCTTGAGTAAGAATTAATTGTTCTTGAAAGGAGACGGTTAATGGCGTTGGGTGTCCCAAAAGAGACATCGGCCCAGCATTACCATTTATTAAAAAATCAAAACCAATTTCATCCGCAATTGCAGCAAGTGGTGCATCATATGCCGCGATAGCTACCACTAGCTCATTGTTTTTCTTTTTAGAAAGGATGTCTTTAACAGTGATTTTTTTTCTTTTAATTGAATTCATGAGTATCGTATTCTGTGTTACTTCATTAACTCAAGAAATTTTTCATGCTCTTCTTTGCTCATATGCTGAGTGAATTCTTCATCAGGATAAGTTTTATTTAGGACATGATTCTTGTATTCGCTTAGACCTTTCACAATCATTGGTCTGATGTCAACGAAAGATGCTTCGTTTTTAGGTCTTGGGAAAGCGCTATAACCTACTGCATCACCGCTAATTAAATAAATTCCATCAGGAGATGGTCCAGCGCCAACACTAATAACG
The DNA here is from genome assembly GCA_947474165.1 of Legionellaceae bacterium. Taxonomy (GTDB): domain Bacteria; phylum Pseudomonadota; class Gammaproteobacteria; order Legionellales; family Legionellaceae; genus CANJHO01. Next base: position 12,451 of record CANJHO010000069.1, on the reverse strand, counting down.
GGAACGTGAAAAGTTTTTGCGAGATAGTTTGTGATTTCAACTGGTACATACTCTAAGATCATTGCAAAAATTCCCGCATCTACAAACGCGCGGGCATCTTCTACAATTTTTGCAGCTTCTTCGGCAGAGCGACCTTTAAATCCAAAGCCGCTTTGCTCTAATTTTCTTGATGCTTGCATACCCATATGACCCATTACCGGAATTCCAGCGCGAACAATCTCAGCAACATTCTTAGCTGTGTGCTTATTGCCTTCGCACTTTACGGCTTCAGCCCCAGCTTCACTAATGAATCTAGCGGCATTGCGAATGGCATCTTCGCTAGATACGTTGTATGTCATATATGGCATATGTCCAACAACCATTCCATATTTTGCTACTCGGCTTACTGATTTGGTAAGTATTAATTGTTCTTCAATTGAAACTGTCAGTGGTGTTGGGTGCCCAAGTAAAGACATTGGCCCGGCATTGCCGTTAATTAAAAGATCAAAACCTACTTCATCTGCAATTGCAGCCATCGGGGCATCGTATACGCCTAGAGTGACAATCATCTCACCACGTTGTTTCTTTTCTAATAAACTTTTTACGGTTACTTTTTTTCGCTTCACTTCAGTCATGGTACATCTCCTAAATAAATCCCGCACTAACGGTATGAAATTTGAAAGAAGATTAGCACTTCAGATAATTAATAACCAATGCATTGTTGTGCTCGATTCAATGCAAATGCTGCAATCTAGATTTGATTTGGCTTTTGCGGAAATCTTATGCACTAATTGCATTGATAAGGCATATATATTGCAATAGTAATTTTTTGCTTAGGCTGATAATCTTCATTTCATCAAAGAAATATTTAAATGAAATTGAATTTATCTAGGCAGAAATAGAAATGAATAGCAATTTAAACAATCCTCGAAAACAAGTTACTCCAAATTCAATTAGAGCTCGCAAGAATACTAATTCTTCGATAACCTTGGTTTCTGCTTATGATTATCCGTTTGCTAAGTTTGCAGAAAATGCAGGTGTAGATATTGTATTTGTAAGTGATGCATTTGCCAGCGTTGGTTTGGGGAGGTCTGATACCTTATCAGTTACTGTTGATGAAGTTGTTTACCATTCTAAAGCAGTGTGTGCAGGTGGTGATAAAAGTTTAGTACTTGCCGCCATGCCTCATTTGACTTACACAAGTCCGCGTGAAGCCATTTCTAATGCCAGCCGAATTATTAAAGAAGGTGGCGCAGCTGCGGTTGAGGTTGAAGGTTGTTTGGATTTGGCTCCAACTGTAAAAGCGTTAGTAGACAGTGGTATAGCTGTTGTTGCTCATGTAGGACTCACAAAAAAAATAGCTGCACGAACAGGTAGTTATAGAACCCAGGGGCAAGATGCTAATTCAGCTTTGGGAATAATCGAGGATGCAATGGCGCTAGCGGATGCGGGAGCATTTGCATTAATTTTGGAATGCATTCCTGATCGTCTTGCTGCGGTTATTACTGAGTTGGTAGATATTCCAACAATTGGATTTGGTGCTGGCCCTTATTGTGATGGACAAGCATTAATTACTCAAGATCTTCTTGGATTGTTCGATAAATTTGTGCCCAAATTTGTTCACCAGTATGCCCAACTTGGTAATCAGGCGACACAAGCTTTTATTGAATTTAAAGAGAGTGTTAATCAACGAGAGTTTCCTGGACCAAATCATGTCGTAGGAATAGATGATTTAGTTTTAAATGAAATGATTCAAGGGTTGCGAGATCTGAAGGTAGTGAGTTAAGGATTGTTTTGTAGTAGATGTAAAGAGCATGGATATTCCATGGATATTTTTAAAATTTGAAAAGGGGTAAAAAAATGGCAAATGATGGACATATCGCTTTAGGTTTGATCGAAACTAGAGGTTTAGTGGGATCTATTGAAGCAGCTGATGCTATGGTTAAGGCTGCTAACGTTACATTAATCGGAAAAGAGCAAATTGGTGGTGGATTTGTCACGGTAATGGTTCGAGGTGACGTTGGCGCTGTCAAGGCTGCTACGGATGCTGGTGCAGCCGCAGCGCAACGTATTGGTGAGCTTGTATCGGTTCACGTAATCCCACGTCCACATGGAGATTTGAATGCAATTCTTCCTGCGAGAGCTACAGAAGCATTAAGTCGAGCAAAGTGAGAGAATTATCATGAGTTCAAATAATTCATCAGTTCAACTTAGGGCATACTTTTTTATCGATCGTATGCAGCCGCAGTATGCTGCATACTTCGGTACTGTAACTAGTGGAGATATTCCAGTTGCGGGAATGTCTCAACTATATGTCGAATTAGCGCCAGGTAACGAAGTTTTTAGAATTGTTGATATAGCTCTTAAATCAACCGATGTAAAGCCTGGCGTCCAAATTGTCGAAAGAGAATTTGGTGTTCTTGAAATTCATTCTGATTCACAAGAATCTGTTCGTGAGGCTGGACAGGTAATTTTGGATAGACTTGGCATGAAGGAAGAGGACAGGATTCGACCAAAAGTAGCTTCAGTTCAGTTAATTACAAATGTATCTCCCTATCAAGCTCAATTAATTAATAGATCTAGGAAAGGTCATATGTTGGTTCCTGGAGAGGCGCTATATGTTTTGGAGGTAACTCCAGCGGCATATATTGACTTGGCCGCTAATGAGGCTGAAAAAGCTGCAAATGTAAGGCTTATTAGGCTTCAAGACGTGGGTAGATTTGGTAGGCTATTCATGGCAGGTACAGAGGCGGATGTTAGAACTGCGCAATTGGCTTCTATAGATGCAATTGAAAAGTTAACTGGGGTTGAAAAATAAACCCTGGGTTTTCTTAATTAAGAAAGGAGCGCAAATGTTTATATGTCGAATCGTTGGATCTGTTGTTTCAACTGTGAAGCATGGCAGTTTGCACGCAGGAAAACTTCTGTTAGTTAAATATGCAGATACTAAAGGAGTGGATGAAGGTGTCACATTTATTGCTGTGGATACTGTGGGAGCTGGAGAGGGTGAGCTTGTAATGGTTTCCATTGGTAGTTCTGCTAGAGAGGCTTTGAATTTAAAGAACTCTCCAGTGGATGCAGCAATAGTTGGGATCATTGACTCTATATCTCAGAAATCAAAATTTACTTTTGATAAAAATGCATAAATAGCTATATCAGTTGATTACAGAAAAATATTTAGGGGTGTCAGATGACAACAAATGAATTTGATAAAGATTTAAGATCTATTCAACAAGCTAGAAGATTAGTCGATCGTTGTCGTCATGCGCAGCGTGAATTTGCTACATTTGAAGCATCAAAAGTTGATTCAATATGTGAGGCGATGGCAGAGGTCGCATACAAAGAGTCTGAACGACTTGGTCTTATGGCTCACGAAGAAACTAAGTATGGAAATCCAAGTGATAAAACTTTAAAAAATCAACATGCGTCTAGAGGTGTTTGGGAGTCAATAAGAAATCTCAAAACTGTCGGAATTATTTCAAGAGATGAAGACAGAAAAGTTGTTACTATTGCAGAGCCGATGGGAGTCGTAGCAGCGCTTACCCCAAGTACAAATCCAACATCTACGGCAATTTTTAAGTCATTAATAGCAGTAAAAGCGCGTAATGGCATTGTGATATCACCTCATCCATCTGCCGCAAAATCAACAGCTGAGGCTGTTCGATTAATTAGCTTAGCTGCAGAAAAAGCTGGAGCTCCTCAAGGTTTAATTTCTTGTATTGAAGAGCCCACATTAGCTGGAACTGACGAATTGTTAAAACACTATGCTGTTAATGTGATTTTAGCAACTGGAGGTGGGCCAATGGTCCGGGCTGCTCATAGCGTTGGGAAGCCTGCTTATGGAGTCGGTCCTGGAAATGTGCCGGTCTGGGTAGATAAAACTGCCAACATTGAAAAAGCTGCTAAAGATCTTGTTGCGAGTAAATCATTTGACTGTAGTCTGATATGTGCTACTGAGCAAACTATAGTTGCCGATAAAGAGGTTGCAAATGCTTTAAAAGCTCAAATGGAAAAATTTGGCGCATATTGGATGGATGAAAGAGAATCAGAACTAATTGCTCAAGTATTATTCAATTTCGACGGGTCTATGAACGCAGGCAATGTTGGCAAGTCTGCAAAATATTTAGCAAATTTGGTTGGCTTTGAAATTCCAGATCACGTAAAAGTATTGGTTACCTCTCTTAAGGGAATTGGGAAAAACTACCCCTTGTCTCATGAAAAATTAACTTCAGTTATGGGATTTATGGTGGCAGAAAATGAACAAGAGGGTTTGTCATTGTGTAATTCAATTCTTAAGTATGGCGGCGATGGCCATACTGCGGTAATTCATTCTAATGATAATGATCAAGTTGAAAGAATGGGATTAGCATTGCCGGCATTTCGTATAGTTGTCAATTCAATGTCAACGCTTGGGAGTGTAGGATACACAAGTGGTTTAATGCCGTCTTTTACATTAGGAACTGGGGGTATGGGTGGGGCTATCAGTGGGGATAACATCACCGTTAATCATCTTGTAAATTATAAAAGAATAGGTTGGGAGTTAAGGTCAATTCATAAGGTTTCAGATAATCACGTTGGATCTGATATTTCAAGTTCAACCATTGATGAAATTGTTAAGCAAGTATTAGAAAAACTTAAATCTAATTCAAAAATCGTCTAATTAAATCACATTGATAGTTTGGGAGAAACATGGCTTTTCATAAATCATCTGTAGACAAGCCTAGAAATAAAAAGAAATTTCTAACGGCGAGGAATGTTGAAGATATGGCTTCGGCTGGAACTACTGAGATTATTCATGCTGCAGATTTGGTTATCACTGATGCTGCTAGAGAGGTTGCTATTGACCTTAATATTAAGATTATTAATCCAGCACTTGTAAAAGCTAGGATGCAAAATTTTACAGAGCAAAAATTGGTTACTAATGAAGCATCGTTCTCCGAATTGCAAAGCCTTGAAAAAAGAATTGACCAACTTCGAAAATCTACCTCACTAAACCAAGCTTTAAAAGTAGATTTAGATTCAAATATTGATCAAAAGGCAATATTGAGCCTTAATAAAAAAGATCAAACTGTAATTTTTGAGTTGGTAGACCTAATTCGGAGTCATTGGCAGCCTAGATTTAAAAGCAATAAACAATTAAAAATTTAAGCCTTGATTAGGATGTTATTGAAATGAATAAAATTTCGAATTCAAAAAAATTTATGCCAAGAAAAGCAATTACTAAGGTGGATGTTGAGGTTTTTGCGTCAGTTGGTAAAAATGTCATCTCTCTGGAAGAGTTGATGACTATAACTGATGAGGCAAGAGAAAAAGCTCAACAACTTGGAATTAAAGTAATTCCCTTTGTAAGGGGGCAAAAAAATCAGATAAATCCGAGAGATAATTCCAATGAAAAGGGGGGGGAGCAGCTTCTTGGAGTGCTATCAAAGAATGACCAGAGGTTAAAAGAAATAATAGAGTTAGTGGTATCGCTGTTAAGAGAGAAATCACACCCAGTATCTGAGAATCTTGTTAATCAGATTGTTAAAAAAGTTATGGAGAAATTGTGAAGATTGTAATGACTGAAAATTCTAGTATTTTGATGGTCTCAGGATTTCAAATAGATACTTATATTGGGGTATATGATTTTGAGAAGCAAAGAAAGCAAAAGGTAGTAATAGATCTGGAAATTGAAATCTTAAATCAGGACTCTTTTTATACTGATGAGATAAGTGATGCTATTGATTACGTAGAGGTAATCAACTCTATAAGCAAATTAGTAAGTAGTAAGCACTTCAATTTAGTAGAGCATTTAGCAGAAAAAGTTTCTCAATTAATTTTGAATAATTGGCCGGTAAAAACTGTAAAAATCAACGTAGGAAAAGTAGGGGTTTGTTCGAATGCGGAATTTGTTGGGGTCAAAATAAAGCGAAGTGCAACAAATTTCAGTATTTGCAGTTCGACTACTGATAAGGTGTTATTAAAGAAGACGCCGAATCCCAGAGAGCTAGCTTGACTACTTAGAAAATAATTTTGGACTTGTAAATTGGATTATTGGTTCTCTTTTGCAATTATTCTGGCGGCATTTACAATTTTTGGGATTACGGGTTTTGGATCGGCAATAATTGCAGTTCCTTGGTTGGTATTAATTTATCCACTAGAAATTGTTACTCCTGCAGTCCTTATTCTCGAGTTTATTGCATCACTTTTGATGAATTTTCACAACAAATTCCTTGCCGAGAAGAAGGAATTAATTAAAATTTTTCCTTCTACGTTATTTGGGATGGTTTTCGCTGTGTGGATATTGACTATTGTGAGTAGTGCCTATCTGATAGTAATTTTAGGTATCTTTGTGCTTTGGAATGGTTTTTTGGTTCTTGTTGATGCAAAAAATCAATTAGGAAAGAAAGTTAATAAGTTTTGGAGAAATATTTTTGGATTTGGTGCAGGAGTATTTGCGACGTTGTTTACAACTGGAGGAGTTTTTATTGCTAGCTACCTTGTAAGAAAAATTGATGATCCTAAAGAGTTAAGGTCGACCATGGCACTCGCAATATTGCTTATTACAAGTTCTGTGATTGCAATAATGCTTATATCTGGAATTGAAATTGCACCTAAAGCTATAAATTTATCAATTTCTCTTGTTTTGCCTATGTTATTAGGCGCTTCTTTAGGTTTTTATATTTTTAAGGGAATGAATGCATTATTAATTAGAAAATTTTATGGAGCAATCTTGATGGTTTCGGGAATGTCTTTGTTGACGAAACAGTTCATTCAGCTAATAAATTTATAAGATCTCTAAAATATTGGCAACAGTTACAAATGAACCAAATATTATTAATCGTTCATCTTCTTTAATTTTTTTTAAAACAGTTGAATATCCGCTCTTGGCCGAGTTGTGAGTGTTGATATTTTTGTATAAATTATTTTGTGTGAGACTAATCGAAACTATTTCGGATATTTGACTTCCTTTTGCTCCGCGTGGGGAGGGGAGATCTACGCAGTGCCATTCATCAATAATCTGAACCAGTGGGTCAATAGTGCCCTTAATGTCTTTGTCGGCCATCATTCCGATGATGGCGTGAGTTTTTGTATATGATCCATTTTTTAAAAGATTAATTGCAAGAGATTTTGTGGCATGAGGATTGTGGCCTACATCTAGAATGATTGTGGGCTTGTTAGAGATTATTTGGAATCGACCTGGAATGTACGCATTTGCTATGCCTTTTCTTAGATTTTCGTGCGAAATACTCAATCGATTTCTTAATGTTTCAACACAAGCTAGCGCTGCACTAGCATTTCTTAATTGGTGTTCGCCAGTTAATTTAGGGAAAGGAATATCATGAATTTCCATTTCTCTTCCTTTCCAGTGCCAATTACTCTCGAAAATTTTGAATGAAAAATCTTTATTGACTAATCTTAAGTCAGCTTGAATCAATGAGGCATATTGAATAACGCTTTTGGGAGGATTTGGTTCCGCACAAATTGCTGGAGCTTTTTTTCTAAAAATACCTGCTTTTTCATATCCAATTAACTCTCTGGTGTTGCCCAAATAATTCATGTGATCTAGATCGACGCTTGTAATTATTGAGCAATCGTTATCAATTGCATTCATTGCATCTAGGCGGCCTCCAAGACCAACCTCCAAGACCACCACGTCTAATTTTAATTTCGAAAAAATATATAAGATTGCAAGAGTTGTGAACTCGAAATATGTAAGAGAAATGCTAGGTGATGTGCTTAGCCTCGCCTTTTCAATGTATTCAAAACCTTTTATTAATGCATCATCAGATATTTCAGCGCTATTTATTCGAGCCCGCTCATTGAATTTTAATATTTCTGGGGAGATATGTAATCCTACATTTAGGCCGGCTTCCAAAAAAATCGATTCAAGATAGGCGCATGTCGACCCTTTCCCATTAGTTCCACCAACGGTAATTACTGGGCAATTAAATTTGACATCTAATAAATCTTTGACATGAAGAAGTCTATCAAGGCCCATGTCAATTCCCAAGGGGTGGATGGTTTCAATATATTTAAGCCAAGAATTTAAATTATCAAACATATAACAGTGAAAAAAAATATTAGAAAAGTTAGAATGGAAAGGCAACAACCACAATAAACAATTATTCTAAATATTGCTATCTTTATATGATTATCCTTGATGACTTTCAAAGCTCAATAGAAAATCCAAGTAGTCGAATTTATGAGAATTATTATCTTTATTTAGAAGCTAACTTGATTCATGAAATTCCTGCTGTTCTGAAAAAAATTGAAGAAGAGAGTCAGAAGGGGGGATATGCGGTTGTCATCACTTCTTATGAATTGAGTTTTGATCTTAATAAGCTAACGAGCAAAAAAGATAGGTTTGGCCCATTAATTCAAGCTTGGATATATTCAGAGGTAAGTAAAGTTAGCAAAATACAAGTCGATGAGTACCTGTCAAAGGCAATTTCACAGTTAGATGATCAAGCCAAACAAGTTGGTTTATACAATTTGAGAAAAAATATATCTGAAGATAGATATCTTAAAAAAATAAATTCCATTAAGGAAAATATTCAAGCCGGAGTTTGTTACCAGATTAATTTTACTTATCAAATTTATGGGAATTTTGTAGGTCATCCTTTAGCTTTGTATCAAGATATTAGAAGGAATTTTCCTGTGAATTATGGGGCGTTGATTTGTGAAAATAACGTCCCAGTTTTATCATTTTCTCCAGAGCTATTTATATCTAGGAGGGGAGATCAAATTACTGCTTTACCGATGAAAGGTACAGCAAGTGCTTTAGACACGACGCCTGAGGCACTTTCTTTTGATGAAAAAAATCGAGCGGAAAATGTAATGATTGTTGATTTGTTAAGGAATGATCTTGGCCGCATAGCAAAGTTGGGAAGTGTTGAAGTGGAGGATTTATTTAAGGTGTCCAGATATGGTGATGTTCTGCAAATGACTACAAAAGTTAAGGCTTTATTAGATGAAAATATTGATTTGAATCAGATTATTAATGCCACTTTTCCTTGTGGGTCGATCACGGGAGCCCCCAAAAGAAAAAGTATTGAAATTATTGATCAGCTTGAGCATGAGTCTAGAGGAATTTATTGCGGGTCGATTGGTTGGTTTGATCCGGGTGTAGACTTCACATTTAATGTTGCGATTAGAACAATGACTTTGGCATCTAATAGTTGTATTGGTAACTTCAAATTCGGAGTTGGCTCAGGCATCACAATTGATTCTGTGGCAAAAGATGAGTGGAATGAGTGTGAGTTAAAAACCAGATTTTTAAGTCGGTCGAAAAATATGATTGAAATATTTGAAACATTAAGAGTCGAAAATGGCCTAGCAATAAGGCTAAAAGAGCATATTGATCGTCTTTTGTTTTCAGCAGGCACTCTAAACTACCGATATGACAAGAGTGAACTAATGTCAATAGTTCGGGATACTTTAAATTCGGTAGGCAGAAATAGTTTGTATCGATTGAGATTGTCTTTGAATGCTGAAGGAACTCTTAAAGTTGATATAAACGAAATGAGCGAATTGCCTCTAGTTAACAAGGTATTTTGGGCTGAAGATCTTATTGGAGACTATAAGCCGATAAATCCCAACTCTGAATGGGTTAAACACAAAACCACAAATCGTCGTATTTATGATTTGGTTTGGAAGTCTGCTGCAGAAAAGGGGGGATTTGATGGGTTGCTTATAAATCAGAATGGCTATATAGTGGAGGGTGGCAGAAGTTCTATTTTCATTAAGCCTCAAAATTCTGAAGTATGGTTGACACCGCCTCTTAGTGCAGGGCTCTTGCCTGGAATTATGCGGGCCTCAATTTTGAATGATAAGAGCCAATGGGCTGTTGAAGAGAAAAATATTACAAAACAAGATGTTATTGATGCGAAAAAAATTGTGCTTACTAACTCGCTGAGAGGCGTTATTTCAGTAGCCCTTGCTTAGAGGCACTGAAGATATCACAAGTATTGAATGAAATATTACAAAAAATGTATTTGAGACTTTATGAATTAGATAAATAAGTCTGTTTAGAATGTACACAGAAGAGTCGTGCTACTTATTGACACAGACAAATTAGTTGAAATTTTCAATTGATATGCAGTTAATGCATGGAGTCTTGTTCAAATATGCAATTGATATCGCTGGATCTCATAGCTAACATGATTACATATGTTAATTACAAGGTTTGTTTGGGTGAAGGTTTTTTACAAAAATTGCATTAAGAAGTATTCGACCTACAGGGGGAGATGAAATGAGTTTGATTAAAGCGGTTGTAAAAAAGATTGGTTGTGTTTTGGCGACGTTAATTTTTGTGTCAGGTTCTGTACATGCGCAAGGTAAATCACCATCAAAAGATTTAATTAAAGTTAACATTGGTGGTCCTAGCGCAGGGTATTGGGTTACATATGTTGCTGAAGAGTTAAAGATTTATCAAAAACATGGAATTGATCCTCAATTTCATTGGTTCACTAGCGGCGCACCATTATTGGCCGCCCTTAAAAGCGAAAGTATTGATCAAGTAGTAACTGGATTAGCTACAGTCTTTGCTATTGGGCAAAATATCCCACTTAAAATTGTTTCATGGGAATTGGATAACGGTAAAGGTGAAGGGTTAATTGTCTCTGAAAAAAGCGGAATAACAAGTTTTAAAGATATTGGTAAGGCAAAAGCTATTGCAGCTGCTGCAGGTACTTGCTCCCAAATTTCTCTTCGGCTAATGGCCAAAAAAGCTGGAGTTGACTACTCTAAGCTTAACGTTATTAATTTAGCCCCCCCTTTATTTGCGAATGCTTTTACTGGTGGGTCAATAGACGCTGCCGTGGGTTGGGCTCCTCATAGTATTAATCAACCTGCCGGAGTCAAAGTTGTAAGTTGGGATTCGGAGTATGAAGGTGTTTGTCCAAGCGTCAACGCATTTAGACCTGACTTCATTAAAAAATATCCTGATGTAGCGGAGAGAATGTTGAAAGTTCAAGCAGAAACACTTGAACTTATAAAAACTAATCCTCAGATTGCAGTTAATGCATTGGTTAAAAATTTGAAAATTAGTGAACCAGTTGCAAAGAAATTCTATGAACTTCATTGCTGTTCTAACTACCCAACATTCAAAGACCAGCTTGATCCAAATAGCCAGTTTTCGTTAACTTCAAAAGAAGGTGGTTTGGCTAAACAGCTATATGTAGCGAGTCAGGTTTTGGCCGAGGCTGGAAGCATTCCTAAGCCTTTAAGTTGGGCGGAGATTCAGAATTCAATTGACTCAAGCTATATGTCAAAGTTGGTAAATTCTTCAGATAAAAAATAATCTAGCTAATATAAATGAAAATTGATTGATAGGCTCACAAATGTCTAGCCCTACCCAATTGCGAAAACAATTCCCAAAGTATCAAATTTCAGTCATTGCTGTAATTGCACTAATCGGAATTTGGGCTCTAGTAACAAACGTAGGAATGGTTAGTGAAACACATCTACCATCACCCCAAGCAATGGGGGGGTCTATTTTGACTCTTCTTGTGAAGGGGTATGCAAATGTGCCTCTATATGAGCATATTGGGTACAGTCTATTTAGAGCATTATCCGGTTTTATTTTGGGTGTTATTTTTGGGATTCCGGCTGGACTTATTGGGGGTTACAGCAGAGTAGTGGATGCTGCAGTATCCCCAATAATGGCTTTTATTAGACCTATCCCTCCAATTGCATTCATTCCAATGGCAGTTCTATATTTTGGACTTGGTGAAACTGGTAAAGTAGTGCTCATTTTTTTCACAGCATTCAATTATGCATACGTGAATGCTCATGCTGGTGCAAGTAGCATATCAATAGCGTACGTTAGAGCAGGGCAATCGCTCGGTTTAACTCCAGCACAATTATTTTTTAATATAGTTATGCCAGCTGCTCTACCTCAGATATTTACTGGGATGAAAGTTGCTATGGCCTTAAGTTGGGCGGTGGTTGTTGCTGCTGAGTTGGTGGGGGCTCAAAAAGGTGTTGGTTTCATGATTTCTGATGCAGCGCAAGTATTTCAAATTCCTGTTGTATTTATTGGAATTGGATTAATTGGAATTATTGGACTGATTTTAAATACAACTATTTCATTTCTTGAAATGAAAATTGTTCATTGGAAAGGTCGTTAATTAACTAATTGGCTGCATTTAATGTTGGTTAAGTTATTCGTAAATGAAATCCCCAAAAAATACATACATATTGATTCTGTCGTGCAAAGATAGAAGGGGTATCGTAAGTCAAGTTACTCATTTTTTGGACTATATGCATTGTAATATTGTTGAAGCAACGCAGTTTACAGCGCCAGATACGAATACTTTTTTTATGAGAGTAGCTTTTCAAATTGAAAATTCTCACATCAGCCCCTTGCTAATTGAAGGAAAATTTTCGACATTTGCAAAAAGATTTAACTTGGATTGGAAAATATTCGATTCCTCTAAGTCTATTCCTACAGCAATAATGGTTTCTAAATTTGACCATTGTTTGCAGT
>CANJHO010000068.1 GCA_947474165.1 Legionellaceae bacterium | reverse complement strand
GCATTACCGAAAGCATTCAATTTTTCTGAGTCAATCGGTGATGTGGATTGAACAATTTGAGTTTCCATTTGTTGTAGACTCATCGGACTATCGATAAATTGGAGGATTGTTTTTCTTGTTTGATTTTGATTGGCGCTTATAAGCGGCATAATTTTTGTTTTTTGTTCTGCAGTTAAATTAAGATTCTTGATCTGATCAAATGGATCAGGATTGGCTAGATCAGGGCATTCTATTCCCATACGGATAGATTGCTGCTCTTGTTGCTGTAATTCATGATATTTAGTTTTTTGTTGATCGTTCAACAGATTATATAAATTATGTTTAAATGTTGCCAGTCGTAATTGGCCTATCGATATATCTTTTCCCACATCAGACGCCATACTGTCCAGACGAGCTTCATCGATGGTTGATGATGTAACTATCTGCTTCGATGAAACGAACGTCGCTTTGACTGCATCAGCAAGTTTTTTGTTTTCTGTATCATATTTATTTTTCATTGCTTTAAATTGATCTTTTTGAGCCGAGGTGAAATTAACCTCATTGATATGAGAGATTACATCAGGATTTTTGATTTTTGATAATGCCTTATACGCCGGTGTATTGCAGTTATCGGCATATGACAATGGCGCTTGGATAAGGCCCGTTGCTAATGCTAACGATAATACAGACAGCTTAATGACTTTATTTCTCATTTTATTCTCCGTTGTTGCCACTAATCCTCTTTTGATTATAGACAGGGTATCACAACAAAACAAAGGTAGTGCTCAGAACGAACAACGTAAAGCAAACCCTGTTTTAAATGATTTTGGATCAAAAAATAGCGACTCAATACAATTTAGATCGATATTGGAAGATTAAAAACAGATTGCCTTAATTCGGTTTTTCGTTAACTATCCCTTCTGGTCATAGGGTTCCCCAAGTTGTTAGATACGTTATCCACTGATTTTGGGGATAACCACCTGTTGCTTAAAACTAGAAATATTCTGTGCTATACTTATTCGTAATATGTTGCAATAGAATAATTAGGACTCATTGTCTCTCATTTTACCTTAGATACTGAATTTTTAGCATGATACGATTAAATTTATCTGCATTTTCTAAAATTTCAAAGATTGCCTATTTAGCTGCGTTTATCACGTTTTGTATGCGCGCGGGCCACTTTATGTCCCTACCATTTTTAGCGATTTATTTATCAAACGATGGTTTGTTATCCCCGGGTCAGATTGGCCTCGTATTGGGTATCTCTGGGTTTATGGTGGGGAGTACTGGTTTAATCAATGGAATGTATGTAGATCGTTCATCTCACAAAAAAGTCATCCTAGTTACCTTGTTTCTATCAGGCTTTTGTTATTTTGCATTTTCAGTATCCATACATAATTTTTTCATGTTGTTATTCATCAACGCCGCCTTAGGCTGGTTGCGTTCACTAACTGAGATTAGTGTGATCACCCTATCAATCAATCACACAAAACCTGAAAATCTAAGTTATGCCTTTAATGCAAGATTTATCGGCGGGAATCTAGGCGTGGTGTTAGGGCCATTGATTGGTGCTTTAATGGCAAGACAACACTCCATGTTGATTTTTTGGATTGCTGGAGGAATCAACCTGGCTCTGGGTGCGATTATGTGCCTTTGCAAAGTAAATGAGCACACTAGATCTCCCATTAAAAATGATAGTCTGTTGATGCATTTTCGTAGCATCATTAAAGAGAAATTATTGATATACCTTACCCTAATCAATTTCATTCTTTGGTTTGTGTACTCATCATTAGATACAACATTACCTCAATACTTGGCAGAGACTTGGAAGGATCCTGCGACTGTATTCAGTACCCTCATGATAACTAATGCTATTATTTGCGTACTATTCCAGCCTATTATTTTACGCTGGGCAGAACTAACTTCACTTAGAATATTTGGCATCATCGGCTGCCTTATGTTTTCCATATCATTTCTCATGCTGAGCGTTTGCTCTAATTTAATATTGATGATTATCGCCGTTATTTTCATGAGTTTTGCTGAATTATTTACCATGCCTATCAATGCCCTCCTGATGATGAGAAAAGCACCTAAGCATTTAATAGGCGGTTATAATGGATTATTTAGTTTTAGCTTATTAGGGTTGTCAGTTGGACCCTTTTTAGGAGGATATGGGCTTCAATACATCGGAGGCCCAGTTACTTTCTTCATTGCGGCTTTAGTGCCTTTTATAGCTGTGTTTATTTATTTTAGGTATATACCGAAATAATTCTATGGTTTGATTTGAGAGTCCACCTCAAATTCTTCACTACTATACATAGCAATTATTGTTGTCATTTAAGATATACACTGAGGTCGATGTTTCAACAAAAAAACAAGTTAATAACACAAATCGTTGTATTATTTTCTAAAATAGGTATAATAACAAAAAACACAACTGACGAGCCTGTGAAATCAGGTGAAACCCTTCAGGGTCTTGTGAACAGCCATCATCATTCCCCAATCTCATGGCAGAGCGTTTAGTCGGGAATCTTAGTTCAACACTAACCATCCATCCGGGTGGAACCACATTAAAACATCTTGTTTTAAACCAGTTTGATATCATTTGCTGTCTCTATGTCAGCGAAACCCTGTAGCTTTAACGTTCTTTAAAAATCAGGTGATTCAACCTATTTGTGGTGATCTGCATGTCAATGCTGGAAAAGCGTCCAGTATTGGGCATTTTTCTGGCTTTTTTAAGGAGAAATGTACCATGCGCATTCAGTGCGATAGCCTAAAATATGCTAGACTGTTGAGAAAGAAAGGTATTCAATCTGATGAAGCTGATGACTTTATGTCAACACTCACCGAGATTGAAATTTTTAATATCTACAGTAAGCATGAGGTGGATAGTATGTTAAGTGAAGCCGTGAAAGAAGTGTTTGTTATGCAAGGTCAAAAAATTGCTGAACAACAACGAGAGTTTGATATTCGCATGCAGGATAATGCGAAATATCATGAGCAGCAAATTCGTGACAGTAGACGTGAATTTGATGTTCGCATGCAAGACAGTGCTAAATATCACGATCAGCAACTCCGTGATAATAAAAGCGAACTACTTGCTTCTAGACGTTGGATGGTTGGTACGATGATAACGATTGGGTTATCGTTAGTCGCCTGCCTTTCCCCCCTCTTTCATTTTAATCACTAAAACTAACAATCCATTTGTTTAACCCATCACAGGGAAATCACTTTCCCTGTTGGGCTAGTTATTTCTCTGTTTTTTTTTGGAGAATTAACTATGCAACAACTATCCTCGGATATCTCAAGAAAAGAACAAGTACTCTTTGATTTAATCTGTAACGTTGATGAGATTCGTGCTTTGAAACATGAGCTATCGATACTCGAGGTCAAGCAGATTGAACAAGGATTAAAGACGCTTCGTTCTGCCCTTCGCAGGAAACCCCAACCCAATCGGGTTTCCCAGCACTTTGTCTAAATTGCAATAACCTATTCCGCACAACAGGAAAATAACTGCCCTGTGCGGATATTTTCCTGTTGTGCGAATTAATTTACTAACCCACAGGAGAAGAAAATGACAGCAACATTAAACAAAGTTCAACTGATTGGCAATATCGGTGCTGAACCGAAACCGATCACCACAAAAAACGGGAGTATCTTTGTCACTACATCCCTTGCGACCAATGACGCCGTTAAGAAAAACGGTGAATGGGAAACAATGGTGGAGTGGCATCAGCTTATCTTTTTTGGTTCGTTGACTAAAATAACAGCTCATTTACGCAAAGGCAGTCAAGTATTTATCGAAGGAAAGCTTCGATCAAATAACTGGACTGACGCTGGTGGTAGCACTCACCGTGCAACGACCATTGTAGTAACTAATGTGCAGCTATTAGGTCAATCAAAACAAAATAATCAAGCTGCAGATCCAAGCTCTATCAGTGCGGAAACGCATCTTGCAAAAATGCAAGAAATGTTAGAGAGCGGTTCTGAGGATATACCGTTTTAAACGTAAACATCACCCCAACGGGAGAGATCCTCCCGCTTGGGTTGAGATCTCCTGTTAATCAAGGAGAACATTGAAATGGATAACCCTAAAATTTATGTGGCCTGCCTCGCTGCTTACAACAGCGGGGTTCATCATGGTGCTTGGATTGATGCAACGCAAAGTTTGTATGATATTTACACAAGCATATCAGACATGCTTGCTCAAAGCCCCATTGATGCGGCTGTAGAATGGATAGTCCATGATTATTCAGGATTCGGTGAAGCAAGACTCAATGAATATGAACACATTGAAAATGTGAACAAAATTGCTGAGTTTATCGCTGAATATGGAGAATTGGGCGCTACCCTTCTGGGTGAATACTCAGTTGATGATGCACAGACATTATTAGAGGAATGCTACCATGGAGCCTATAATAGTAAGGTTGATTTCGCCTGTATTTTTTTTGATGAATGTTACAACAATGATATCCCGAATAATTTGATTGACTATATTGATCATGCGGCTTTTGCCCATGATTTATTTATT
The DNA here is from genome assembly GCA_947474165.1 of Legionellaceae bacterium. GTDB lineage: Bacteria > Pseudomonadota > Gammaproteobacteria > Legionellales > Legionellaceae > CANJHO01. Next base: position 12,430 of record CANJHO010000068.1, on the reverse strand, counting down.
AATGATTATTTTTCGGTAGAAGCAAATGGTCAAATCCATGTGTTTTCTAACTTCTAAAGCCCCCTTCGGGGCTTTATCATTTTATCAAAAAACAATTGACCAAAAGAAAACGTTATGTTTAAATATAACAACGGATTGATTCATCCTGTCGTAGGAATCATGAATAGTCATACTAATATAGCGTCACAAAACATCAATCCATTAAGAACTCTAAATATACTAGAGGCCGCTCAGTTCCTTGGAGCGCACAAAGAAACCATACGCCGCATGGCAGCTACTGGCGAAATTCCGGGGGTCAAAATTGGTAGAAGTTGGCGATTCATTGAGAATGATCTTGCAAATCACATGCGCTCACAATACGGCACGATGTTAGATCTATCTGTAACCAATTGCAGGAGCAAGCCAAAATGGCCATTACAAAAAGGGACAACGTCTGGTGGGTTGACATCACCCACCAAGGAAAAAGAATACGCCAAAGCACTGGGACTCAAATAAAAGCAAAAGCCCAACAACTCCATGACAAATTAAAGAACGATCTTTGGATGCAAGCCTCACTAAAATCCATTCCCAAGAAATACTGGATGGATGCCGTGATGCGCTGGGTTGATGAATCTCAACACAAACGTACCTTGAATGACGACCGAATCCATTTACGTTGGGCCGATTCATTTTTTCGAAATAGGTTGCTGATGGACATCGATCAAGATGATATAGAAAATCTAGCCATATCCCGCGAAGAAACCAACGTATCCCCCGCTACAATCAATCGAATGCTAGAAGTAATACGTGCTATTTTGCGCAAAGCACAATCCGAATGGAGATGGCTCACCGCAGTTCCCCCCATCCGTATGCGTAAAATTGATAATAAACGCACTCGATGGCTAAGCCAGCAAGAATCACGTGAATTGATTGCAGAATTACCCCCACATCTTCAAGATATGGCCCTATTCACCCTATGCACAGGATTACGTGAATCTAATGTGACCCGATTGAAATGGCAAGACGTTGATCTGATCCGACGTCATACCCTTGTCCACCCAGATGAATCCAAAACCAATAAAGCCATCCCAGTACCATTGAACAATCAAGCAATTGAAATCATTAAACGACAAAAAGGTAAGAACCCCATTTATGTATTTACATATAAAGGCAACCCTGTCATTCGATGCAACAATCACGCCTGGAGAAAAGCACTTATACGGGCAGGGATTAATGATTTCAGATGGCATGACTTACGCCATACCTGGGCCAGTTGGCATGTACAAAACGGCACAAGTTTACAAGAGCTGCAACAATTGGGGGGCTGGTCTAATTATGAGACCGTGTTGCGTTATGCTCACTTATCGAGCAACCATTTACGTGAAGCCGCAGAGAGAATCTGTGTTGGGTAGTTTTATTGTCCTTTCTGCCGTTTTTTTTTCATTCGTGAGCAGCGATAATAAGTTAGAGTTTATCCAAAATGCTCTTGATGGCTTCGACATAACATCTCAACTTCGCGAGCAATGCTGTCAAAATAGGGTTTCCCCTGCTCTGTTACTATATTATTAATAGATAAGATAAACGGGTGTTTTTCTAACTTGGCAATAATTTCAGGAGCGCAATCCTTTGGAATATAAACAGATCCAGAAGGAGGGCCACTTTGATCCCAAACCAAAGACGTTTTTATTATTCGCTTATCAATTTCTTTAAACTTAAAAGCTGTGCTACTAACTTCAATCTCTACTTCAATGTATAGACCACTCTTGAACATTTGCTTTAATGCATTTTCTTCTTTCGCGGCTCTAATTTCTCTAGAGTCATTGCCTGAAATTTCAAAAAGATCAGAATTGATAAATTGTTTATGTAAAAAGTTCATGCTTTTCATATTTATCTCTGGTTGCTAATTAAGAAAGAGCATTATACTGATTTTATGATCTAAAGTAAACCACATGGTTTACTTATTGCCTATTTTCTGATGTGGCAATGGGAACACTAATAGCGAACGAGTGCATCCATTACTAAACTAAAAACTATTTCTTCCATTCGTATAGCACAGCAGGGCAATTCTCTTCATTACCAGATCCATCATTGAACTCTTTAAACTGAAATCCATGCCGTTCATAAAACCGTCTTGCACCCATATTTTCCTGAAATGTATAAAGCCTGATGGGGGGCCCTAAAATTAACTTAGCCATTTTGATCATCAAGGTCCCAACGCCTTTTCCAACAGCTGAAGGCGAAATATAGAGCTGCCTAACACGGCCCATGCCCTCGTCACTTGTTAATGACATCATGCCAATAATAACCCCACCCTCCTCAGCAACAATCACTTGCTCATCAATTAGAAGATCTTCAAGGACCCACTGATGGATACTGTGATCAGTATGGATTAATGGAGCAAAAGAAATAAATTCTTTGCGTGATGCGAGGTAAACATTAGCAATATCGGTCGCATCTGCCATGGTTGCTTTTCGTAAGATGGGATTGTATGACATGCGTGATGAACCAAAAAATAAAACTGTGGTTTATATTCTACAGGATCTTGTTAACTATGGAGACATTACACCTGTCAAAAAATATTTATGTGAACTCAGGATCCTCTGTACCTACCAACGTAATTACATTCCGGGCTTAGTCTCAACGTTTAGTTGCAACATTTGATCGCCTCGAACATAGCTTCTTATCTGTCGATGCTGCTCTTCAAAGAAAGCAAATCCAGTTGAGCTTACATCCACTACTGCATTAGTGGCCTCTGTGGAATATAAATTATGTTGTTTAGCAAAGACACGTATTCGAGGGAACATCATGAGAACTTGTAGAGCAAGCACATTCTTTACCTGGAGGGCTAATTTTAAAAGCTCATGCTCTGATACCGCTGCACTCATGGGTCGATGTAGGCGATCGGCTAAAGAAGGTAACTGAAGCAGCGAAGTTAATTGCTTAACACGACAAAACAAGTTTTTTAGAACATTTGTGTAGGAATATTCTCCAAATTCAATAACACGCCAGTCATTGCGGCGAATTAGATTTCTTAAGATACAGTAATAAAGTGGTACTTCAGTTTCAGTTATATCAAACCTGTCACGAGGTTGTGTTACTCCAAACTGATTTTTTTTTATGGCTAAGATCATCAATTGTCTACGAATAAACAGCTGAACTATCACTCCAAATTTCTCTTCATGCCTTTCAACAACGTCAAATACCTCAGGAAGCTCCAATAGCCTGTATGCAATATCAAAATGCTGATGGGCTTCTGCAAGGATTAAGGCCTCTATAAAATCTTCTATCCCTAATTGCTTAACAACATCGATTTCAAGAAGACAGTTTATAATAGATAAATGCCCATTTTGTGCCGCTCCAAGGAATGCCCCATTATTCTTAGCTGCAGCAAGCTTTTTTACAGCATCAATTTTGAGGAGGCGACTAACAATTCCCAGATGACCATTCTGGGCCGCAAGAATAAACACTGCATTATCTAAAATTGTGACAGTATCCTTCACAAGATCAATTTCAAGAAGACGATTTACAGTGTTAAGATCTCCATTGTTCGCTGCTAAACGTAAAATCCGGTTATTATGCGTTGCAGCAAGCGCTTTTACAGCATCAATGCTAAGAAGATGCTCAGCAACATCCGAGTAGCCTTTTTTTACGGCCCAACATAAAGCATTATTATCATCAACTGCAGCAGAATTTTTCACAACATCAAGCTCTAATAGTCGAGTTGCAATCTGTGGGTGATTATTTTCTAACGCCAAGAATAATGCACGGTTATCCAAAACTGCCGCAAGGTAACGCACAGTATTAATTTCAAGAAGACAATTTACAATATCCAAATGTCCACTTACTATTGCCCCGAGTAACGCGGCGTTATTAGAAGTTGCGGCAAGCACTTTAACCGCCTCAATGTCAAGAAGACATTTCACAACGCCTATATGACTATACTCACTTACTGCAGAAATATATAAAGCCATATTATCGTCGGCAGTAACTGATCGCTTCACAGCATCGATTTCAAGAAGACGAATTACAATCGGCAGAAAACCATATTTTATAGACTCCCATAAAGCATTCACCAAATTTGATTGTAAGAAATGACTTGCTTGGTCTTGATTTTTCTCGATGATCAGATTGAGCTGAGGCAATTTACCAAAAGCTGCGCAAATTTCTAGTGGGGAAACACGTTCTTTAAACGAAGGATTTTCAATTAATGAAAGATAGTAATATTGTGTTAACTTCTGATAGCTACTAATGATGGCTTTTGGTGTATTGGCGCTAAGAAAATAAACCAGATCGGGATATTCTTCAAAATTATATTGTCCAATAGGATTAGTCAGCATCATATACCTCAACAAATACAAAATATTACTAAAACAGATTAATAAAACAAAGATATGTTTAATTTTGGATCATACGGGGGTGTAAATAAGCTGTCAATTGAGAGATCAGGCGTTATTGGTATGGTTTTTGGAGATCTGTTGGGACATTTCTGCCTAGAGCCTCGCCGTAGAAGTGTCCCAAAAACTACATTGACATAACTAGGTTCACTGGTGGGTTTAAATGGTCACATGAAAGTTTAAGATCGATGGTTCTCACTTCTTCAAGGCGGGTAATAACCGCCAAATCAGTGCTAGCCGTCGACATGGCCACTAAACCCGCGCCATATGCTCGCGCCGGCCATACGGCCTCACCGCGCATTATTGCAAAATCGAAACCAAGACCAGAAGTAAAAGAGACTAATGGGAACCACAAATCACCACAATCAGAATACCAATTGTAAAATGCTAAGCCTCTCGGCAATGTATCTTTGGGAATGTCCTCCCTATCGACATTGAAGGACGGTATAGGGTCAAACGGACGGTCTGTTCTGCAATATTCCTGCGCAATGTGAGCTGGAACATCACGTTGCGCCATGCCCACCTTCATCCAAGCAGCCTCCCTTTCATCCCTAAAAATATCAGCAAACCACGCATCCTGGCCATTACCGTTAAGGTACTCTTGCAATGCCGTTTTAAGCGGTATCAAATCAAAATGAGCACTTTGATGTTCATCACCATGCTGTTGATAAGAAAGGCCTGTATTTTCTATTTTATCAATACGTGCTAGCGTCTGTGCTTTGGTGGGATCATCCATATAATGCTCTAGCATGCGGCACATGTACGTGTCTTTCGCCCAATAGGCGTATTCATAGGCTGTGCAGTTAAAGGTACGGCCAGAGTAATCTGTAAATCTCCTTTTACAACATAAGGCTATCTGTATCTTTTCTTCATTTCCTTGGTATACGTCTGTAAATAATCGCTCTGCCGTATCCTGCTCTCCATAAGCGACTCGTTCCAGGAATTTATCTAACAAGCGTATAGGTTGGAAAAGAGAGTGTATTTTTTTTGAAGTACGCACTAGATTGCTTTTATCTGATTCATTTTTTAAATGAGACCCAATTTCAACAAGCAATTCTTCAGGTAGCCCATCTAAGTCAAACATCAGCCAGGGCAAAGATATTTCAATCTCTTGGGGTAATCCTGTCGTTTCTAATAGTGTGTTTAAGGTGATTAGCAGCTGAACTTTATTCTCTGGCGGCAATGTATTAAAACGCAAAAAATCTTGTTTTATCTCGTCTGAAATACTTTTGTCTTGATGATTTTCATTCATCCATTTCACCGCATTGCTATATAGAGATTCATCGACTTTTGTTGGCATATCACATAACCCCCAATTATTATGATTATATTTTATCACAAAAGATTAAAATGGTCTCAACAATGATGGCTAAAAATAGGGGACATTGAGGACGACTTTTTCCCTACTGCCGAAATGATCAGTGTCTATGAATGAAGGTTAACGCGGATTTTTTTAGTCAACAGAACCTGATGTTATGATTAAATTTTAAGCCTTGAACTTGAATTATCACAATTTATTTGTTAGCTTTTCCGCCCGCTTTCTCGATCAGAAAATCACAAATAACTTGTGCCAATTTATTTGGGTATTCCAATGAAAGTAAATGCCCCGCCTCGGTGAAAATCACCATTTTCGAACCAGGTATTAAATCCGCAAATTTCTTAACGTCAGCTGGAGGACAAATCAAATCTTCATCACCGGCAATAAATAGTGTAGGCGCTTTAATATTTCTAAAACATTCAGCCTCAGATTTAAAGGCACATTGCGCAGCAAAGTGGCGCTTGAAACCTACCAATGATTTCGGTTGTAGCTCTTGTCGCGGTTGTACCAGTGAAGCGAAATTCTTTTCTAGAAATTGATTTGAGAAAATCCATGGCAGTCCTATTTTATCAATTACGCTTTCTGCTAAATTTAATTCATATAACTCTAGCAGCGTTTCTCCAAATAATCGTACATGTGTATTTATATTTGGATAGCAGACACAGCCAATCATTTTATTTATTTTCTCAGGATATTTCTCAGCAAATTTTGCTGCGATTTGACCACCCATGGAATAGCCTATCAAATGAGCTTTTTCAAGTTGCAGCGCTTGCATCAAACCTGCCACGTCATCTGCCATCATCTCGATGCTGTAGGGAATGTCCGGCTGATCTGATTGACCTACTCCGCGGTTATCGAATTGAATGACTTGAAAGTGCTTGGCTAAAGCATCTACCATGGCATCCGGCCAATTGCTCTTATGGTCGCTATTCGCGCCACTAATTAAAATAATAGGAAAACCTTTGCCTTTGGTTTGATAATAGAGGGAGATGTTGTTTGAAATTATTTTTGGCATAGTTATTTATGTCACTTTGGTGTTTATCTTTTATAACTTTTCAGCAGAAAAGTATCATATATTACTTGTGATCACAAATTAATTAACATGATCACTAATGGGGGGCCTGTTTACGATTAGCAACTATTATTTGAGTGTGATCTTCTCCCCTATCGATTCTTCCCCGTATTGGTGTAAAACAAATGTTGAAATCTTGTCGTTTGCAGCACCAACAAACTCAATCTGAACATCAGGTATCCACCCAAAAAATTTAGTTTCTGTTTCGGGAAATAACTGTGTTTTCAGGTTGTTTGCCCCCTCAGCCATTAAATAACCATTTTCTAAGGTTATAACAAAATTAATCGGAGGCATTGGATATGCTTTATTCATGGATGTTACTTTATATGTACCAACATAATTAACAAGTATTTCCGGTGCGATAATTACCTCTTTTCTTTCAGAAGGTAATATAACAGCGTTGCCATGCGCTATGGTTACTAATTTCGTGGCAAGATCTCCCGTCACAAAACCTATCCCGCTTAAGTTAGCTAAGACAATTACCATCAGCCTTTCTTCAGGGGAATAAAGCAACATCGTACTGAATCCATTGATGCCACCAGCATGCATTATTGTATTACATCCATCAACAGGCTGCATTATTACACCTAAGCCGTAATCAGCTTTGAATGGTGTTATCATTTTCTTCAGGGATTTCGCCGATAAAATTTTCCCTCCAAATAATTCTTCTTCCCATCTGTACAAGTCCTGCGTTGTTGAGTAAAGCGAACCTGCCGCATAAGGTATACTCATATCTAAATAGTCATCGTTACGTAATCCATCAGGGCTCGTTATATATCCTGAAGCCCGTTGTAAAATGATTGCTGAATGTGCGTCATAACCTGAATCATTCATAATGAGCGGTTTAAAAATATTATTCACAACAAAATCTTGATAACTTTGTCGACTGATTATTTCTATCAGGTATCCTAACAGTACATAGCCAGAGTTACTGTATTCATAGCTTGAACCTGGTTGAAAATCTAGGGGTTTGTTTCGAAACAGTTCTATTTGTTGATCCGGTGTTTGCCTGCTGGTTGTTATTGAAGCAAAATCAGGAAAACTAGTGTAATTTGGGATTCCAGATGTATGAGTTAACAAATGGAAAATTGTAATGTTGCTCCAGGCCGAAGGTGCATCTGGTATGTGTTTTTTTATCAAGTCGGTAATTTTGAGATTACCTTGCTCCTCAAGTAATAAAATAGATGTGGCAGTGAACTGTTTTGTGATTGAGCCCAAGCGGAATTTTGTTGTCGGTGAGTTAGGTATTTGCCATTCTAAATTGGCATAACCATATCCTTTATTCAGTAATATCCGTCCGTTTTTCGCGACAAGAATTGATCCCATGAACTGTTTGTCTGCTACATACGACTGCACAACTTGCTCCATGCGTGATACTTGGCTAAGCATGTGTACGATCTCCTGTGATCCCTGAATATTATATTGCGCTTCAACTTATATTTTAACGTTTCATTTTCGCTGCCTGTTTTGTGATTGGGTCAATGCGTTGTATCCCATAAAATTTAGCTAAGTCAATAGAGCACGGCACACCTCTTTCTCGAATCACACTTATTATTTAAAAAAGGTTTCAAGAAAGCGACGGTTAGAATGGTATAAACGCGTATTGCTGCTCTCCCATGTTCCATGTTTGACCATAAAACCAATTGTAGCAAACGCTCGGCTCAGGCGTAAGAGTGGCATGATGGCTTGGTAATCAGGAACTGGGCGAATGCTTGCATAACCGGCTAAAAATGACTTTTTACAGGTTCCATGCATTGGCCACTCCCCATGCTCAATAGGACAAAAATCTTCTTCCGCAAAGCTTGCACGTCCTGATGCCCAATCAATAATTCCTTGAAGTTTGCCATCATAAACAATCAAATTACCAGGCCGAAAATCGCGATGAATGATGCATGGACCATCAACTGAAGCTAAAAGATGGATATGTGAATCATAATAAGTACGACATTGCTCGAGCAGTGATTTAGGCAGGTGATTGCTACATTCAGCAAAGCCCTCTTCAAACTTATGAGTAAAATGAATGCTAGGATCTGTGCTTAAATCCTGTGGTTGTGTCAAATCGCCGTAGCCTGTTACTCGATTGTGGTGAATGTGGGCGAGTAGTGAACCCATTTCGTAAGCTTGTGCATCAGTAAAGTCAGTTATTTTAAGCAATGTGCCAGGTAAGTATTCCATTAAAATGGCACCATGGATACCTACTTCTGGAGGAACTTCCTGTATTATGCGTGGGACTGGTAATGAATTAGCAAAATATTTCAGAAAATATATCTCGCGAAAATAATCCTGGGCTCGTTCCGATATTTTTAAAATGAGAGGCAAGCCCGTTGATTGCATAACCTTATATACAATTGCAACCATTGCATCGTCATGGTCAATACGAAAAAAGGTGGCGCCTTGAAGATTAAGATGTTGTTTATATAAAGTGACTAAACTATCCATATAAGATCATTATAGCTATTGAAGATGTCGTGTGTATACCGAGCAATTAAAAGAATCTTTCTTAACAAGATTGCTTGATTCCATTAAACATCAGTTCAACAGCCTGTTAGCGATTAAGCAAACATTCAAAACCCCCTCTATAATGAACATAATAAACAAAAAATCAGGATAAACCATGCCGGTTATGGCTGAAATACAAGGCAGAATCGCCACCTTGCGGGCTCAATATGACAGTATTCCAACCCCTGAAGCCTTGCGCGAGAGGGCGCTTGTTGCCTACATCCATAAGATACTGGGGGAACTTGAGGCAGCCATTCCCCAAGGCATTGATGCGCTTACTGAATTTTTAAAGGTTACCTGGGCGTTTGTCAACGGCACCGCATTAAGCCCTACCGCGATACCCAATGCAGACATCACTAAACTCCTTTGTGATGTTGCCACATATGTTGCTGATGAGCATAACAAAGCCACTCCTGAAGCCCCAGTAGCGGCCATTCAGCTGCTCATGCCAACAATCAATATAGAATCAACCCGACTTCAAATTTTTGATGATGCTTCAAACCCTATCCGTGAAGGGTATAAAAATCTTACTGAAATGAATCTACAAGAGATTTTAAGAACACACATCCTTGGACGTGAGGGTTTATTTCTACTTCCTGTCAGATTATTAACAGAGCTTAATTTATCATCGGCCACGACGTTGATGAACCCCTATACACCCGATGGTTCAGAAGACCCTTCGTTGTATGAGGTCAACTCAGAGGAATATACCCGCTTGATCGAACACTCCCCATTAACGCGAGCCGTTTTTGATGCAAAAAAACAATGTGATTTGCTGATGAGTGATACAAGCACCTTACTCGGACAATTGACGGAATTATGTGCGGTACTGCGTGCGAATAGTGTCCAAGGCCTTGGGAGTGAACTCAATGCTGCAGGGGCTACTTATGCCCCAATTCTTGCATTCAGAGATTACTATTCGAAGGGTCTAGATGCGGATCAAAAAAAGCAAATACCTATTCCGGTAAAAGCTGCAATCGAAAAATTGTTGAGTATGGCATTTGATCCAGCAGCAAATTTAACGCCCGCAGGTGAAGTGAACATCGAGACTTGTATTGCAACACGAGGAAGTGACTTAACAGCAAGTATGAGAGGAAATGAAGCCGTTTTAGCTGGTTTTTCAGTCGATGGCTATCAAAAAGAATTGCTTATACAAGCCGCAAAGACGCGCTTAGAAGGCGCTATCAGCGCATTGGATCAAGGGGCAAGTTCTAAGGATGGAGGCTATGATAATCTCGGTTTGAGTTACGGGTTACTTCAGGCGCTTAATCTTGAATTAAATGTTGCCTCATTACAGGATGTAGCCATTTTTAAAGCCTTGAGCGCTGATGAGATGAGCGCCTTGTTAAATCCAGTGTTAGCGACGCAACTGATAAATGTAATCGGCAGCTTGGAAAATCTCGTTCTATTCATAATGGATCTCTCATTAGAGAAAATTGAAGCTTTCTTGTCTAACACGCAACAGGAGGTCGTCGCAAAATGTATTCAATCACGACGAGATTTTAGCGCGCTATTAATTAGCTTGAATGTTGAAAAGTGTGCTGCTGTTTGTCATGCCATGAAAAGTGAATTGCCGACGATAATTAAAACGGGCAGTGATTTTCGGGGCATTCTGGAGCACCTAACCCCTGAGCAGAGTAATGCAGTTTTTGATGCCTTGAAAAGTGAGTTGCCGAAGATAATTAAAACAGGCAGTGATTTTGGGGACATCCTGGTGGACTTAACGCTTAACCAGCGCGAGGCAGTTTTTGATGCCATGAAAAGTGAATGGCGAAAAATAATTAAAACGGGCGAGGATTTTGGGTACGCCTTGCAGTACCTAACCCACGAGCAGTGCGATGCAGTTTTTGATGCCATGAAAAGTGAATTGCCGAAGATAATTGAGACGGCAACGGATTTTAGGGGCATCCTGGTGCACCTAAGGCCTAAGCAGCGCGAGGCAGTATTTGATACCATGAAAAGTGAATGGCCGAAGCTAATTAAAACAGGCAATGATTTTGTGAACGTCCTGCAGTACCTAAACCCCGAGCAGTGCACAGCGGTTGTTGATGCCATGGGTAGTAAAATTTTAGGTTTAAACCACTTATACGACGTATACCCCGCTGAGCGACTACAGTTGGAGCGACTAGGGTTGCCTGATAGACTGCACAAAAAGTTGCCTGATGAACTGTATAACATGATAACGTTTATAAAAAATAGATCTAAAAAACCGTATGCCCAATTATTTGCTTCAGCGCTGATGGACAATGATAAGGAAAAGATAAAAACAAGCTTGGCGAACCTTGGTCAAGAAGCTCAGGGCTGGGGGGCTTGGGCATATAGTTTTTGGGCTCAAAAAGATCCCACAGATGCGCTAGCCAGCGATATTGCAGCACTTTCCCCCAAATGGAAAGATAGAATCAGAGTTGCTTTTGACTTGACCGACGAGATTTCAAAAGAAACACTTAGAGGCTTACTAAGACAGGATGCGGCCCCTGGAAAAAGCTCCCATCCCAATGATTCTCAATCTGGACACCGCCCATAATAGTGTTATTTGAGGGGCGGTCACCCATTGGAGCGGTAATATCAGGTGCAGCCTGCCAGCCATTTATACTGGATAACCACCCCACAATATAGTACAATTAATAAACAATACGTTGAATTGGAAGGAATCCATGCGGATCCAAACTGAAGTGACCGAAGTTGAAAAGCAAAGGAGAAAAAGGGAAATCCCTGGTGTAGAGTCTCTCCTGAAGGAAATTACTGGGCCTGATGGGACTATCAATCTGTCCAATTTGAAGAAATTTGGTGGTGGTGGGACACACGCTATTTATAGATCAGATAAATATCCCGAGCTGCTGTTAAAAGTTATGCACCGATCAGTTGGCAAGAGTAGTACTGAACTATCTCAAGATCTACAAAAATTAGATAAACAATGTTCTGCTCTTTATGAAGCATTCGATGAATCGCGCTGTATCATTGAGCAACGATCCATACAATCAATAGAATCTAGTAATACGCCTGGGCCTGCTCAACAAGCAATTGTTTCCGTAGTAGCATTTGATCCATGCTTTCAAAGTGGAGAAAAATTTGGCTTTAATGTTGAATCCGAAGAATCAAATGAGAGCCTCATCAGTTCGAAACGCTATTTATATGAGAGGGCTAATCGATCGCTCTTAGGAAACATTG
>CANJHO010000067.1 GCA_947474165.1 Legionellaceae bacterium | reverse complement strand
ATTGCGTTTAGATTTAGGTTTTGTAAGCTCTAAAAAAGCGCAGGACTAGCACCGCTAATCTGAGCATTTTTTAGAGTTTACAAAACCTAAAGATGAATGCAAGATAAGATGCTACCTGTCAAAACTAAATGGAAACGGTACTAGTACCGATAAATTATATAGACATCATTAAGAATCAAATCTAAAGCGATAAACCCTTAAAACTTCATGTCCTCAAAAAATTTCTTTACCCCATCAAACCATGAGCTGGATCGTGGCGAATGGGTGCTTTTTTTGAGTTCTAGAGAGTCTTGAAGTTTCGTTAGTAACTCTTTTTGTTCTCGTGATAAATTAATAGGAGTTTCCACGACCACTTTACACAACAAGTCTCCTGTAGCATAGCCGCGCACTGATTTCATGCCCTTTCCACGTAATCGGAAGGCTTTGTTTGTTTGCGTTTCTGCCGGAATTTTTAAAGTAACACGCCCTTCTAAGGTCGGCACCTCGATTGATCCACCCAAAGATGCCGTTACAAAACTAATAGGCACCTCACAATGTAAATCACTCTCATGACGTTCAAATATTGCATGCGGCTTAATCCCCACTTGGACATAGAGATCACCTGCAGAACCACCGTGCATACCGGCCTCACCCTCACCACTTAAACGAACCCTGTCGCCATTGTCAACACCTGGTGGAATTTTGACTGTTAACTGTTTGCTTTCGCGCACACGGCCTTCGCCTTGACAACCACTACAAGGCTCGGTAATCACGCGCCCCTCACCATGACAAGTGGGACAAGTTTGTTGGATAGAAAAAAAACCTTGCTGGATCCGTACTTGACCAATGCCATCACAGGTTTCACATTTCTTAGGTGTTGTGCCCTTTTTAGCGCCAGAACCATCGCAACTTTTACAGCCAACATGCCTGGGAATGGTGATTTCAATCGATTTTCCGTGCGCTGCTTCCTCTAGGGTCAATTGTACATTGTATTGTAAATCAGCACCCCGTTGACCACGAGATTGCTGCGGGCGGCGTCCGCCTGAAAAAATATTTTCAAAAATATCTTCAAAAACATCACCAAAACCACCAAAACCACCCCCGCCGCCGCCCATTGATGCATCAACGCCGGCATGGCCAAATTGATTATACGCAGCCCTCTTTTGCTGATCGGAGAGGACTGCATAGGCTTTTTGTATTTCTTTAAATTTTTCTTCAGCCGCCTTATCATCAGGGTTACGGTCTGGATGATGCTTCATCGCTAATTTACGATAAGCCTTTTTAATTTCAGCATCATCAGCGTTACGACTAACGCCAAGAAGCTCATAATAATCCCGCTGAGTTGACATGACATACTCACACTGCTTTAGATCGCGAGCGATCTCTATAAAAACAAAATAGGGCGTTTAGGATTGGGCCAGCAATCACTTCCTGGCCCAATCCTTATCAACGCCCCAGCTCAAGATACTCTCTATTCCACAACATTTATTTATTTTTTGTCATCCTTAACTTCTTCAAATTCTGCATCAACCACACCCTCATCTGTTTTTTCAGATTCAGGCTCTGCCGTACTCTCACCTTGTGGTTGACCTTCAGCTGATTTTTTTGCATAAACACGTTCAGCCATTTTACCGGAAGCTTCTGTTAACACACTCAGCTTGCTCTCCATTTCAGCTTTATCAGTGCCTTTTATGGCCTCTTTTAACTCAGAAATGGCGGTTTCAATCCCTGTTTTTTCATCTTCAGATAGTTCGGTAGCCAAATCTTTGATTGATTTCTCAGTGTTATGAATCAAACCATCCGCTTGGTTGCGAATATCTGCCAATTCTTTGAATTTTTTATCTTCTTCAGAATGCGCTTGTGCATCTTTCACCATCGCATCAACTTCTTCATCACTCAAACCGCTAGACGCTTTAATCACAATGGATTGAGCTTTACCGGTTGCTTTATCCTTAGCAGAAACATTCAAAATCCCGTTGGCATCAATATCAAAGGTCACTTCAACTTGTGGCACGCCTCGAGGGGCTGCAGGAATATTTGAAAGATCAAAACGTCCCAATGATTTATTAGCAGATGCTTGCTCACGTTCACCTTGCAATACATGCACGGTCACAGCCGTTTGATTGTCATCCGCTGTCGAGAAAACTTGGTTTGCTTTGGTGGGGATTGTTGTGTTTTTCTCAATCAGCTTGGTCATCACACCGCCCATGGTTTCAATGCCCAAAGACAGCGGTGTCACATCCAATAAAAGAATGTCTTTGACTTCGCCAGAAAGAACAGCCGCTTGAATGGCAGCCCCCACAGCAACGGCTTCGTCTGGATTAACATCTTTACGGGGTTCTTTAGCAAACAGATCTTGTACGACTTTTTGCACCATAGGCATCCGTGTCTGACCACCCACTAAAATCACTTCATTGATTTGAGCCACTGTGAGGCCTGCATCTTTCAATGCGGTCTTGCAGGGTGCAATCGTCCGTTCAACTAATTTTTCAACCAACGATTCTAATTTGGCACGTGTTAACTTAATGTTTAAATGCTTTGGACCTGAGGCGTCTGCTGTAATGTAAGGCAGATTAACATCCGTCTGTTGGGCCGAGGACAATTCAATTTTTGCTTTTTCGCCAGCGTCCTTCAACCGTTGCAATGCAAGCGGATCACTGTGCAAATCAATGCCAGTATCTTTTTTAAATTCGGCCGCCAAGTACTCAATCAACGCCAAATCAAAATCTTCACCACCTAAAAAGGTATCCCCATTGGTCGCCAACACTTCAAATTGATGCTCACCATCAACTTCAGCGATTTCAATAATTGAGATATCAAATGTACCGCCGCCTAAGTCATAGACCGCAATCACAGAATCACCACGTTTTTTATCCATGCCGTAAGCAAGGGCTGCAGCAGTGGGCTCGTTAATGATACGTTTCACTTCTAAGCCCGCAATACGACCCGCATCTTTTGTGGCTTGACGTTGTGAATCGTTGAAATAAGCAGGCACTGTAATCACTGCCTCTTTAACTTCTTCACCCAAATAATCTTCTGCGGTTTTTTTCATTTTCCGTAAGACTTCAGCAGAAATTTGGGGGGGGGCTTTATCATCCTTGTTAACCCGGACCCAAGCATCACCATTATCCGCTTTAACAATTTTATAAGGGACCATTTTAATATCTTTTTGCACAATCGCATCATCAAAGCGACGACCAATCAATCGCTTGATGGCATACAGGGTGTTATCAGGGTTCGTCACTGCTTGCCGTTTGGCTGCTTGACCTATTAACACTTCGCCATCAGTTGTGTAGGCGACAATAGAAGGGGTTGTGCGATGCCCCTCACTGTTTTCAATCACACGGGGTTTATTGCCCTCCATGATTGCAACACAAGAGTTTGTTGTACCTAAGTCAATTCCGATAATTTTAGCCATTTTTTCTTGCTCCAATTCAATTTTAATCTGCAATGTTATTCATATGGGGGCTTAATTCTTGATTTCAAGGGCTCTTTGCCACAATGACGCGTGCGGGGCGAATAATGCGATCATTCAACTGATATCCCTTCTGAAAAACAACCAATACTGTATTGTTAGGCACATCGCTTGAAGCTTGCATAGACATGGCCTCATGCTGTTGGGGATCAAAGGGTTCACCTTGAGGATCCAATTGCAAAACATCATATTTTGCAAGCACATTAAGAAATAGCTTCAGGGTTAACTCAAGCCCTTCATGCATGGCTGTATCAGCATGAAGATCAGCCAATCGTAAGGCTTCCTCAATACTATCAACCACAGGCAGGAGCGAATTCAATAATTTTTCTAAGCCATAACGATGCGCATTAGCCACTTCACGATCAGCTCGACGGCGAACATTATCTAATTCAGCGATGGCACGAACTGATTTTTCCCAATTTTCATGGGCCTGTTGCTCTGCCAGCGTCAATTTATCTTCAAGTTCTGCATAAGAAAGATGCTCTAAGGCACTGCCCTGCTCATCGGGTTCACCCCCCTCCACGTCTTCTATAGATTCATGCACTTCATTCTCTTCCTTAAATTTTTTCCAATCTTTTTTTGTTTTTTCGCTCATACGATCCACTCCACGTTCGACTGACCATATTAAGTGGGGCTTATTATTTAAATATCAAGCCTTGGGTTTAAAAAATGATTCAAAAATTCTGGAATTCGTTGATCCAACCAATAAACAGGCTTGCCTGGCACTTGCCCACCAATAAAACCCACATGCCCTCCTTTGTGACTGACTTCTAAGGTAATGGTCTTTGACAGCTCATCAATCTTGGGCAAAACCGCTGGGGTCATAAACGGATCATCCAAGGCATGAATAATTAGGGTGGGCGTTTCAATCTTCACCAGGTACTGCCTTGAACTGGATTGACGATAATAATCATGAACATGTGAAAATCCATTTAAAGGGGCCGTAACATGCTCATCAAATGTCCAAAAACAATTTAAAGAATTGAGCTTGTTGCTTGATAGGGGAAAATTATCCGCATATTTCTCTAGTTTTCGAGCGAAGACAAAGCGCAAACGCCCTAATAAATGCGCTTGGTAAAAGCGTGAAAACCCTTGATTGATTCTATCGGCAACCATCCCCAATTTAAAAGGAACGGAGACTGCAACCGCTGCATGAACCAATGATTGCTCGCCTTGCTCACCTAACCATTTTAACAACACATTCCCACCCAAAGAGATCCCAACAAGGGCTTTTTTTGTTTGTGGTTCATGGGTTGCTATCGCCCGTAATACACAATCAATATCAGCGGTATCACCTGAGTGATAGGCCCGTGGCAATCGGTTGGGCTCATGACTTGCCCCGCGAAAATGCATTAAAACCCCTCGCCAACCACGTGCATTAACCGCGTGCATTAAGCCTGCCACATAACTGGAGTTCACATCCCCACCCAATCCATGCAGTAATACCACCAGCGGTGTATTACTATCCAAGCCATTAATGGCCCATGCCAAATCAATAAAATCGCCATCAGGCAGTTCAAATCGTTCCCGCTTATCAATTGGCGTTTTCAAACGACGCGTCAAGGTGGGGAACAGCGTTTGCAAATGGGCATTCGAAAGCCACCATGCGGGTTTAAATGAACTATTGATGATCATGCACGCTCTCCATGGTAATTGAGACTCAATTCATGAACCGCCTCCACCATAACGGCTACATGTTCTGGCGGGATGTCAGGCGTAATCCCATGTCCTAAATTAAACACATGCCCTGTCCCTTGACCATATGATGCCAGTATTTTTTTTACCTCTTCCCGAATACAGTTGGGTGAGGTTAATAACACGGCTGGATCCAAGTTGCCTTGCAGGGCAACTTGAGCCCCAATCTGACGACGCGCAGCCTCCAGTGTACAAGTCCAATCAATACTTACTGCATCACAACCCGTATTGGCAATGGCTTCTAACCATTGTCCACCGCCTTTAGTGAACAAAATAATAGGAATATGGGGATATTTCGCCTTCAATGGGCTAACAATCAACTGCATATAATTCAGTGAAAAATCGAGATAATTGGGCGTGGTTAAAATGCCGCCCCAAGTATCGAACAGCATGAGGGCATTGACCCCTGCGTGAATTTGCCCCTCGAGGTAAGCTGTAATGGTGGCCGCCAATTTAGTCAATAATTGGTGGGTTGCTGCCGGCTCTGTGTACATGAGTTTCAAAATGCGTTTAAACTCACGACTACTTCCCCCCTCAACCATATAGGCCGCAAGCGTCCAAGGGCTACCCGAAAATCCAATTAAGGGAAGTGATGCCGGCATTTCTTGGCGAATAAGGCGTGCCGCATCCATCACATACTGTAATTCATCAACGATTGAGGCATTAGGCAATGCCTCGATGGCTGCAAGATCGCGAATGGGATTTGAAAATACAGGGCCCTCACCCTCAGCAAAAGACAGCCCCAAACCCATGGCATCAGGAATGGTTAAAATGTCAGAAAATAAAATAGCGGCATCAAGGTCGAAACGGCGTAAAGGTTGTAATGTCACCTCACAAGCCAAGCTAGGATTTTTACACAAACTTAAAAAATCACCCGCCACCGCCCGAACCTGACGGTACTCTGGCAAATACCGCCCAGCTTGACGCATGAGCCAAACTGGGGTTCGTTCTACCGGTTTTTTTTGCAAACTACGAATCAATATCGACTGGGTTACATCCACCATCATGAACTACTATTTAATAGGTATACGGTCTTGTATTTTAACATGAAATAGAGACAGGGAGTAATTGGTGTTTTCTCGAGACATTTGGACATTGGACTGAGGGCATTTTTTAAGTTCACACAAGCCTCTACAATTGCTATGCTTGATTTTTTTTGTTTCAGGAACCCTCATGGATAAGCTAAAAATATCATCGCTTCGCACAATGACACACGTTGGCATCCACCCATGGGAACAGCGAATTGAACAGCCTTTGCTTGTTGATATCGACATTTCACTTGATTTAACAGGCTGCAATAATGAACTGACGAACACGATTGATTATTTTCAACTGTGCCAACGCGTTACAACCTATATCGAAACAAACACCTTTACATTAATTGAAACCGTCGCAGAAAACGTTGCACAATTAATAAAAACTGAATTCGCTGTCAAAGCATTAAGTGTTTGCATCAGTAAACCGCATGCCATCAAGAATGCGGGGAATATCAGTGTGACGATCAACCGTTAACAATAAACCCCCGCCCGCCATTCTCAATCTCCTGACTGAAGGACTGTTCAATCGCTTGTGAATGCAACAGAGATAAATCAACTTTTTCTAAGTTTAAAGGCAGGTGATGATGAAAGGCTCTATTCGGCAATGGGATAGTCGCTTTACTGTTCTGGAACACTGGATCCAGTTCATCAATATCTGCATTGCCTGCTTCACCTCGACTGTTATCAATCAATAAATAAGCTATAACGGCCACAAGAAAAGTCCCCAACACACCACAACTTGCCATTAAACAAGCACTGCAGATGGCAGCCCCTGCCCCTGCTGTAAATACAATGCTGGGCACTACCAATCCACCCAGGGTTAACGTTGACAACAAGAGCCCCACATTGAAAAGCAAGCTCGCACCAAGTAAACTGCCAATGGATAGATCAGACAAAAGAAAACGCTTTAAACGCGATTGGCTTTTATCCAAAGCCTTATCCATTGAATGTTGTACTCGATAGGCATTCAATAAGACAAACAAGGTCGTTCCACTCATGACTATCAGCGGAATAAGTGGCGGCACCACAATCCCTGCAACCGAAAAAACAATGATGTAGGCCAGAAATGTCATCGCACCATAGGTTAATAGCCATTGATTTTGAAGAACATTTTTTTTAAACCGTTGATTGAACTGATTGTGTTCAAATAAATAATCCAATGACGCATTCAAACGAATGTCTGTGAAAAAAGCCGCTTTATCATCTGCGGTCATGGCACAACTAACCCCGCCTTTTTCAGACACAACCCTAGCTGATTGCGCATCATTGAGTCCATCACCAATAAACCATACCCCATTCGGACCTTTGTCTCCGGACTTCATTAATTCTTTTAAAAAATCCTCTTTTTTATCGGGCGTTTGCGCTGCATGAATATCCACCTCATCAAATAAATAACCCTGTTGTTGATTAAAGCACAATGCCGATGACCGAGTATCCCCTGTGAGCATGATAATTTTTATACCTTGCTTTTTTAAACGCAGCAGAGAGGCCGCCATATCTTTTCTTATTTCATGCTGAACTAAAATAACGCCTTGATAAACACCGCGTTCAGCAACATACACCGGTGTAAACCCTGGATTTCTTTCAAACAGGTTACTTGGAATCACCCTAACCCCCCGCTCTGCAAGGTATTCTGCATTGCCAATATCCAATCGCAGCCCTTGAACAACAGCCGATAACCCTCGATTATTTGAATCGACAACGACCTGTTGAATCACTTGGTTAGGGCTTTGATGGCTTATATTTTTTTCATAATAATCTATCATTGCATTTGCTAACGGATGCGCTTCTCCCTGATCTTTTTCCAATAGATAAATCCTTTCCCATAGGGCAGGTGAAATGCCCTCACATCCTGCAACTTGGCTCTGACCCGTGGTCAGTGTGCCGGTTTTATCAAACACGACGGTATGAATCGGATGGGTTGACCAAAGCAGGCTCTCATCACGCAATATAATTCCTTTCTTGCTGCGTTGATAACTACTCAATAAATTGGGTAGCTGGTGCGCAATGGTCATGGTACAGGGGCACAC
Organism: Legionellaceae bacterium; assembly: GCA_947474165.1. Classification (GTDB taxonomy): domain Bacteria; phylum Pseudomonadota; class Gammaproteobacteria; order Legionellales; family Legionellaceae; genus CANJHO01. The sequence goes on along the minus strand of CANJHO010000067.1, from coordinate 8,844 downwards.
TGCGAATAAAATGCCTGTAAGATTTTGTAACAACAAAGGCAAGGTGAGTATGCCTAAAAAATAGGGCATTATAATCGCCACAGCCATCCCTACCCCCATCAATCCAAAATAGAAGACATTAAATTGATGGGTTGGATCGGAAGCCTTTGGTATTCTCGCTCGATTGGCACGAAATAATATTTTATTCACCGTACTATTATAAGTATCATCCATGGCCAAGACTGTCACGGGTTGCCCCAAATTAAGGGCCCCTGCTGGAATCGTATCAAAGCAACGGCGCCCTAGCTTAGGTTCTCCCGATACCAAGGCCGCATCAATCACCGTATTGCCCTGAATCAATCGACAATCCACTGGAAAACGCTCCCCCCGAAGCACCTTAAACAGCATGCCTTTCTTTAACGAGTTTTTTTGCTTCATCACCAATTGTTCAGAAACCAATTGCTTCTGTAAGGCGTAAAAAGACTCACCAAGTCCCTCCTCCCCAACGGACTCAAGCCATGTCGGCATCTCCTGAGACAACATCAGCAAGGCTTCTGAAGAAAGCGCATAACACTGGTAAGTCTCTGCCATTTCCGGAAATAAGGTTTTCATCCCCTGTAGCTGCATTTCTTTCGATTTATTCAACACCAACCGTTTCACTTCATCCATGCCATTAATCACCGTGATTAAGAGAACAGGCATAATAAAACTCATGAAAATCATAGAAAAATTGTCACACAAGGGCATAGCAATGGAGTGGTAGAGTGTATGCATTAATGATAGAAACCAACCCAAGGTAACCATTGTTGACATATGAGCCAGATTCTTCGTCCCTAGATGGTGAAAAAAATCAACCAAATACGCCCTCGCGGTAAACGCGGTGCTTAAAAATGAGATGGAAAACAAGGCGATCGTCAGCAGCAATGAAGCTGGAAAAAGCACTGATGACAAAAGGATAAGGCCCATTGATGCGAGATTAAGGAAAATATTAATCCAGTTAACGCCCTGTTTTCCACTGGTTGAGAGGCGACCTTGTTGATCAACCACATCAAAACCAAGGTGAGTCAAGCGCGCCTTCATGTTAGATAAGATAGCATCACGGATCTCATCTGCTTGATGAAAGGGCTGACTACTTTCTAATGTGATAACATACTGATGCATCTCGAAGGGAGAAGGCTCTGTGGCCAGTAGGAGCTCGGTATCCTCCGGTAGACGGGGTAGATGTCCTGCTGCTTTGTATTCAAGCAAACAATCGTCAAGCGCCTGTTTAATTGGAATACCACAGTATTCATGACACATAATACCAGAAACAAAAAAAGAAGCCGTAATCCGCGATTGATTACTCAATAGAAATACCTCTAAAGTCTACGCATCCATTTTTCGGACCATCCCCATGAGATGCTCACTTGCTGAAATAGAGGCTCGAGCCTGCTCTGCTTGGGTTCGTGACGAAAATGGTCCGAGAATCACCCGGTACCAATGCAGTTGTTGCTGCGTCACCAGGACAACATTCACATTAAAACCCTTCATCGCAAGCATTGCCTTCATGCGATCAGCCTCTTGCCTGCTCTTAAAAGATGCCAGTTGAACGAGATAGCTGTTTTTATTCAGTAGCGGCGTGGGGGGAGAAGCAGACTTAGGAACGGAGGCTATGGTTTTATTTTTAACGATCGCCGCATTCACTGCTGGATTTTGTTGAGTAGGCACGGCGGCGACCACCTGAGCGGCGGTAGGAGTCTGGACAGCGGTATTGGTGTGCTCACTCGATAATAAAGTATAAAACTCAAATTTAGGCTTTGGCAATTGAGCGACTTGAGGGGTTTTGATTGCTGCAGGAATCGTATGTTGAGCCAGGATTTGTGTGTTCACCCAGCTGCTCAAGCTAGTAAAATCAAAGATTGAAGCGCTCAAATAACCAAAAAGAAAACAGACTAACACCAATAATAGCTGCTTTGAAACACTACCACGATGACGCGCTGAATTTTTTCTTCTGTATTCTTTAACCATTACATACTCTCAGGGGCTGACACACCCAATAATTGTACACCATTTTTTAACACTTGGCGCACTGCTTTTAATAAAATCAACCGTGCCTGTCTCAATTCCACAGGCTCACAGAGAAGAGGCACTGCATTGTAATAGCTATGCAAGCCTTTTGCCAACTCATGCAAATAATTTGCGATGAGATCCCGATCGATAGGTCGCCCCGCGGCTTTGACTACCTCAGGATAACGATTCAACAAAAAAACTAAAACTGCCTCATGCGGACAAACCAACAAATGAAGCGACACCTCACCCACTCGCTCATTCCAAAAGCTGTCGCATGCTTGCAATTGTCTAAACAAGCCACTAATTCGCGCATGTGCATATTGAATAGAGTAAACCAGATGACCCGAAACAAATTCCGATGAAACGGCTTGCTGCAACGCATCAGGGGGATTACCAAATGCCCCACCCTGAGTTAATACCATGGGTATAATTTGCAAGCGATCTATTTTTTTTATAAAAAAATTAATAAAACCCGGTTCAGCTATCTCAATTCGCTCGATCAATGGTGAGGGAGATAGCATTTGGACCAATACCGCCGCAAGCTTCATTGAGGGCAATGAAGCAAACTTAGCCAAATGAAGGGCTATATTCGTTGCATAATCCCCATGGCGAACGTTCTTGGTCATAAAAACTTGAATCTCAATGGGCACCTCGGGCAAAATCGTTCCTGATTGCTGCAAGACTCGTATCGCTTCCCGAATGATCTGCTCAACTGTTGACTTCATGCGATCAATTGCGCCCATAAAAAAACGGTTATTATGACCTTTTTATTGCCAGGTGAAAAGGACTTAAAAAGGCTCAACAATCCTATAAAATAGCATTTTAAATGATTTAAAATTTAATGTAGCCCTCCGTTCCCATACTAATTTTCAATTGTAAGCTTCAAATCGTTAACGCTTATTGTTTTTCCTGTTATGATGAATTTTTTTTTAAGTTCATGCCATTGTGCTCACTCAAACTTGTGAAACCCTACCAGGCGTTGGCCCCGCATTAGCGGCTCATCTTGCAAAATGTGGCATTTATACCGTGCAAGATCTATTATTTCACCTACCCTATCGCTATCAAGACCGAACACGCATCACCTCAATTCAAGATTTACGTGCGAACGATTGGTGTGTCATCACAGGACACGTCTGTAAAACAGAGATCAAAATGGGAAAGCGCCGGATGCTTTCTTGCTATGTAGAAGATAAAACAGGGCTATTAAAATTGCGGTTTTTTCACTTTAATCAGCAGCAAGTCAAGTTATTAAATGAGAGTGTTAGGATCCGTGCTTTTGGGGAAGTGCGTGAATTTTCAAATACCCTGGAAATGATCCACCCTGAGTATCAACTGCTGGAAGAAGGTAGTGACTTCGTTGTCGAAGAAACGCTCACCCCCATTTATCCAACAACACAAGGATTAACCCAAACTCGTTTGCGTCAACTCATTAAAAAAGCATTGACCCTCCATCAAGAATCACTTTTTCAACTGGAGTGGATGACTCAAGATGAGCTTCAACAATACTATTTCCAACCCATGACAGAAGCCATCAACCAATTGCATAATCCACCCCCTGATATTTCTTTAACTGCATTGGAAGAAGGCGCTCATCCCGCTTTAAAACGCTTGGTTTTTGATGAATTGCTGGCGCAGCGTTTGAGCATGCAATTTGCAAAACAACAACGCCGCACGTTAAGCGCCCCAAGGTTAGCCGTGGACACCGCCTTAACAACCCAATTTTTATCAAATTTACCTTTCTCTTTAACAAAGGCACAACACCGTGTTTTTGAAGAAATCATCAACGATTTAAATCAAAAAACCCCCATGTTACGTTTAGTGCAAGGGGATGTTGGATCTGGGAAAACCGTTATTGCAGCCCTTGCAGCCCTACAAGCCATCGCCAATGGCTACCAAGTTGCCTTCATGGCACCAACCGATCTACTGAGCGACCAACATGCTCAAACACTAATCCGATGGCTCACACCACTCTCTATTTCAATCCACCGATTGAGTGGAAAAATGAAAACAAAGGATCGGCGTATCACCCTCTGTGCGCTCGAAGCAAATGAGTGTCAACTGATTATTGGGACCCATGCGCTCTTTCAAGAAGGTGTAAAATTTTCTCGCCTTGGGCTTATCATTATCGATGAGCAACATCGATTTGGCGTTGAACAACGCTTACTATTACAACAAAAAGGACAAGACGAGCTAAAAAGTCCTCATCAACTCCTCATGACCGCAACACCCATTCCACGAACACTGGCCATGACCCAATTTGCACATCTTGATTTATCAATTATTGATGAACTTCCTCCTGGACGCACCCCCATCACAACCGCCGTACTCAATCAAGAGAAACGCGAAACCCTTATTGCTCGCCTAGAAACAGCCATTTCTAATGGTTGTCAGGCCTACTGGGTATGCACGTTAATTGATGAATCAGAGAAATTACAATGCATGAATGCCACATCCACCGCCCTCAATTTAAAAGCACAATTACCGAATGTTCGGGTAGGCCTTGTGCATGGACGAATGAAAATGGTGGAAAAAGAAAACACCATGGCATTATTTAAATCCGGTGAGATCGATTTACTGGTGGCAACCACGGTGATAGAGGTCGGTGTGGATGTGGCAAATGCCAGTTTGATGATCATTGAAAATGCTGAACGCTTGGGCTTATCCCAACTTCATCAACTACGCGGCCGCGTGGGCCGTGGCACCAGAGAATCACACTGCCTACTCCTTTATCAATCGCCACTCTCAACCCTAAGTGCTGAGCGATTACGTGTCATGCGTGCAACCACGGATGGCTTTATTATTGCTGAAAAAGATTTGCAACTACGCGGTTCAGGGGAGTTTTTAGGAACACGTCAAACTGGATATCGCCAATATAAAGTAGCTAATTTGCAACGCGATCACGCCTTACTTAAACCAATTGCAGAGATTGCCAACACATTGCTTCGCGATAAACCCCTTATTGCACAATCCATTTCAAGGCGCTGGCTTGGTGAATTTGAGCAATTTTTACAGGGCTGATTGTCTGTGCATAACTTTTCATCACGCTATATTATTTCTTCGCTTGACAAGCACATGAACATAGGTAATACCATGAATAATATCAGTATTTATTTATTTGGGCCAACATTGAACAATTCAAAATTATCCACAAAATCTGTGGATAATCCTGTGAATAGTCTCTTGAACTCATTGAAAATACAACCTATTGTTTCATTGATTCAGAGTTCACCAATTTGCGTTAAGCCCTTAGGATCATTACACTATGGCAGAGAAAAAAATTCAAAGTGATGGAAAAAAATGAACTTCCAGCAAGACCGTTATTGGCAAGCTAAAAAAGTGACCCTAATGGGCGCATTGATCAACGCAATACTTGGATTTGCCAAATTGATAGGCGGTAATATCTTTCATTCACACGCCTTGATTGCTGATGGGATTCACTCCTTTTCAGATTTAATCACAGATATCATGGTCATTTTTGCATCCAAATATGGCAGCCAAGATGCGGATGTTTCACATCCTTACGGCCATCAGCGCATTGAAACAGCGGCTATTTTGCTATTGTCTTTATTACTTATTGTGGCAGGCTTAGGCATTGCCTGGCATTCCCTAAATGATCTTTTCTATCTACATCCCATCAGGCCAGATCAATGGTCCCTTGCCATTGCTGTCTTTTCTATCTTTGCCAATGAGGCGCTTTTCCATTATACCCAGGCTATTGGTAAACGCATTCAATCCACACTCATTATTGCCAACGCCTGGCACCATCGCTCGGATGCTGCCTCATCAATCGTTGTACTGATTGGTTTGCTCGGAAGCATTCTAGGCTATCATTACCTCGATGCGATCGCGGCTATTGTGGTTGGTTTTATGGTGATTCAAATGGGTTGGAGTTATGGCTGGAATAGTATTAAACAACTGGTGGATACGGCGGTTGATCTAAGCTTAATCGAAACCATCGAACAACTTATTTTACAAGTCGATGGGGTGATAAAGATCCATCAATTACGCAGTCGCTCAATGGGCCATGATATATTTATCGATGTCCATATCCTGGTTGCGCCCTATATTTCGGTCTCTGAGGGGCATTTCATCGCACAACACGTCCATAATTCACTGATGAATTCACTAGAACATGTGAAAGATGTGACAGTACATGTTGATCCAGAGGATGATGAGTGCGCTAGTCCATCCTTGCATTTACCTAGTCGTAACACATTAGACTCTAAATTCTTCCAGAGATGGCGCCATGATTTCCCTGACATTTCCGCTATAACCCTTCACTATCTTGATGGCAAACTAAGAATTGATTTGGAATGTGAGCACCAATTTAAGCAATGGCAGGCCTTATATGATCACGTTCAATCGGACCTAGAAGCGCATCAACAACTGACTATTCAGATTCGGCTCTGCTGTGTCAAACCATCAATTTAAAAAAATGCTTGCTAAATGAGTGCGGTAAAAATACTATGCCGTATCAACAGACCCTACACAAGGCCTATGGCTTCAAAGGAAATATAACTTATGGCCACGGCCACTTTAAAATTATTTTTTGCTCTCAGTATATTGGCTGTTATTCTCATCGCAGGTTGGTATCCCTTTAAAAAACGCCTACAGGATGCACATGTTGATTTTCCTGTGGGAGAAACCTTAGCCACTGGTGTTTTTCTGGGGGCAGCCCTTTTGCACATGCTCCCAGAATCCAATGCCATGTTTCTTCATATGGGTTATCAGTACCCCTTCGCTTATATTATTACCGGCATCGTCTTTTTGTTATTTTTATGGTTTGAACATTTGGGTAAAGAACTATACCATCACCATGACCGAACACACCCCGCATTTGCTATTGTCGCATGGTTAATGTTATCAGTGCACTCCTTGGTTCTGGGTGCGGCTCTTGGATTTAGTCATGAATATGCACTGGTCATTATGTTATTTTTAGCCATTATCACGCACAAATGGGCTGAGAGTTTTGCCATTGCAGTGCAATTGAATAAAAGCAGTTTAGGTACTTCCAGTAGCATTGCTTTTTTTCTTGTTTTTGCATTGATGACCCCATTAGGAATCTTTATTGGTTATTATTTTGGACAAGGGATTCAAACCCACTCGCTGTTTGATCCGATTTTAATTGCGATATCTGCAGGCACTTTTCTCTACTTGGGCACCTTACACGGGCTCGAACGCTGCGTAATGGTTGAACGCTGCTGTAACTTGCGCGATTTCAGCTTTGTGATTATTGGATTTTTATTAATGGCATCGGTTGCAGCCTACGTTTAACTTAGTGACTGTAAATAACTGGAGTTATTTACAGTCACTTATCTCACGATGCCGCGGGTTGCTTTATGCAGCGCATCAATCATAAGAGCCACCTCAGGACAATCTGCTTGCATCACTTCAAGCTCAGCAACCGCTTGTTGAACGGTTAATCCTTTGCGAAAAATAATTTTATAGGCCCTACGCAAACCATCAATTGCCTCTGATGAAAATCCACGGCGCCTGAGACCAACGGTGTTAATGCCACAGGCTGAAGTTGTATGGCCTGCTATCATCACATAAGGGAGTACATCTTTGGTAACATAGGTTGCACGAGCAATAAACGCATAAATTCCCACATGACAAAACTGGTGAATGGCGGCATAAGCACCAATGTTAACATAGTCCTCAATGGTAACATGTCCGGAAAGAGCTGAATAATTGACCATGATAACGTGGTTGCCTACGATACAATCATGCCCAACATGCGTGTAGGCCATCAAAAAATTATTATTCCCCATGCGGGTAATCCCACCGCCTTTGACAGTACCCCGGCTGATCATGCAATATTCACGAATAATATTATTATCACCAATTTCAAGGCGCGTTGGTTCACCTTGATAGGTAATATCCTGCGGCTCATCCCCTACGGATGCAAATTGAAAAATTTTATTATGCCGCCCGATGACCGTAGGCCCCTGAATCACAACATGAGGACCAACTTGGGTTCCTTCACCTATCTCGACATCAGCACCAATAATTGAACCAGGTCCTATGGAGACTCCTTCAGCCAATTTGGCGGATGAATGAATGATTGCATGCTTATCTATCAATTTTAATTTCCTTTGCAGCGCTCATTAAATCTGCAGAACAAGCCAGCTTTTCACCCACAAAAGCTTCAGCATGAACACGCCAAAAATCCCGTTTTTGTCCCATCAATTTAACTTCTAGACGAAGTTGATCGCCCGGTGTCACCACTTGCTTAAATTTAACTTTATCAATGCCTGCAAAATAATATAAAAACTCATGCCCTTCTTTCGCGGTTCTCGATAAGCTTGATAAAATTGCACTCGCCTGGGCTAATGCTTCCAACATCAATACACCGGGCATAATTGGATTTCCGGGGAAATGACCTGAAAAATAAGGTTCATTTATAGTGACATTCTTAATGCCGACCAAATAATCATAAACCTTGTAATCGAGGACCCTGTCAACAAGAATAAAAGGGTATCGATGCGGCAACAAATCTAGCACTTTATTAATATCTACAGAGCCAATCATAGGGTATATCTCGCTTCAGTTACAGCAATTCCCGCCCAAAAAATTCAGTGCTGGCAAGCAGTTGCGCATTGAATTCTGACGCAGGGCGGGAATTGCTGCTTCAGTTAGGGTCTGTCATTAAAAGAAAAAATATAACGTACTAGTACCGTTTCCATTTAGTTTTGACAGGTAGCATCTTATCTTGCATTCATCTTTAGGTTTTGTAAACTCTAAAAAATGCTCAGATTAGCGGTGCTAGTCCTGCGCTTTTTTAGAGCTTACAAAACCTAAATCTAAACGCAATCT
>CANJHO010000066.1 GCA_947474165.1 Legionellaceae bacterium | reverse complement strand
CTCGCAATGACGGAATTACAAAAAATGGCTAAAGTCGAGTTTATGCTTCCAATTTTTTATCATATGTATAGTGTAGCGTAACGCCAAGCAAAGCAAAGCACAAGCTACACTGCGCACGCATTATATTGCCCTGCCCCCCAGTTGAAGACTATTTTTTCGATACTGCGCTATACTGTCTTTATCTATAGTTTATGAGTCTAGGGGTTAGTATGAAATTGCTCCGGTATGGCAATTTGGGGGAAGAAAAACCAGGGCTATTGGATGACCAAGGTCAGATTCGGGATTTGTCCCTGATGATTAGCGATTTTAATCCCCAAATTTTAGGTGATGTAGACCTTCTTTCCCATTTAAGCTCACTCAATCAGGATACGTTGCCATTGGTTAAAGCAGGAACTCGCCTTGGCGCTTGTGTGGGCCTGCCTGGAAAAGTTATTTGTGTGGGTTATAATTCACAACTTCACAACCAACAAATGGGGATATGTTCTATTAAAGCAGGTGAGATGCTCGTTTTTTTGAAACCAAATTCCGCTATTTGTGGTCCTTTTGATCCCATCTTATATACACGCCATACTAAAAAATTGGATTGGGAAGCTGAGTTAGGGGTTATCATCGGAAAAAAAGGGAAATATATTAGTCAGGACAAGGCCCGAGATTATATCCTTGGTTATACGTGTATCAATGATTTATCCGATCGTTATTTACAACTTGAAACAAGCGACACACAATACACCAAAGGGAAGGGGTTTGATAATGCAGCGCCCATCGGGCCTTATTTAGTGACGAAAGATGAGGTCCCGAATGCCAGTAATCTGCAGATCAAGCTTTGGGTGAATGAGGTGTTGCGCCAAGATTTTAATACCAGTGATTATATTCATAATGATGAAGCCGTTGTGAGTTACTTGAGCCAGTATTTTACGCTTTATCCTGGGGATATTATTTCCATGGGTTCAGCCCCAGGTAATGCGAAATCCTGGGGAGATAATATGTTTCTTAAACCCAATGATAGGGTTGTTTTTTCTATCATTGGACTAGGTCAACAAGAAAAAATCGTCATCATTGAATGAAGATCGCAAGCTTTCTTCGGATCGGGCGCGAACCCTACCCTTAACATAGGAATTTTATTATCATGCGTCAATTGAGCTTATTGGATAAATTGTTGTGCGAAATAGACACCGCCATTCGGACCTTGGTGTTGCCTGATGCGCGATGCAGCCAACGAGAAAATCCAGCGCAGACCATCAAAGAAGCTTCACTGAATGCAAAAGAAAGGGCTCATATTGCGGGCTTGATGCGAGTTAATCATGCGGGTGAAGTGTCTGCACAAGCACTCTATCAGGGCCAAGCAATGACTGCGAAATTAACCAAGGTGAGGGCGCAAATGACAGCTGCCGCTGCTGAGGAAGTGGATCATCTCGCCTGGTGTGAAACCCGTTTACGAGAGTTGAATAGCCAGCCTAGTCTGCTGAATCCATTGTGGTATGGGGGCTCCTTATTATTAGGCATGCTAGCAGGTCTTGCAGGGGATCAATGGAGCCTTGGTTTTGTTGCAGAAACAGAGCGCCAGGTGACAAACCATTTGGCCTCACATCTCAAACAATTACCGAAAAAGGATCTGAAAACCAAGGCTATTCTTGCCAAAATGCAGGCAGATGAGGCGCATCACGCTGACATGGCAAAGCTTGCAGGTGCGGCCCCTTTGCCTTTTTTGATAACACAGGTAATGCAATCTGTTTCGAAGCTAATGACTAGAAGTAGTTATTATATCTAATGCCAAGGCTGTGATTACTGGCATAGCCATATGCGCTTTTGCAACCCCCAATCGATGCGGATAACTCGGCATAAGACAGTGCTGAAAATCCACAAGCCAATCCAGCCATGACAAAATGAACGCCGCCAAAAAACCGCAGTTTATGGCCCCGCGCAGTATAGAACAGCTGCTTGAAAAAGTTCATCTTGGTTCTTTGAATAAAATTGTGCTATGTTAAAAGTTGGAGATTGGCAGATTGGAAAGACCTATTTTTTTCTCAACTTCTCGATTAAATCAATTAATTGAGGATCAATAAAATAAGGACGTGATGTCATGATATCGTTTACTGAGTATGCTAAAAAATATGCTGCATCCCATGAAAATTTGACGGCTTACCATTTGCATATGTTGGGTATTCCGCTGATTTTTTTATCGCTGATGATTTTTCTAGGCTTTGTTCGTATTTCGGTTCCTGGCATTTTACATGTGAGCTTAACCGACCTCGTTATGGCAGTTTTGTTAATTTATTATGCTCGATTGAATTGGCGTTTAACCTTGATATTAATCCCTATCGCGATTTTTTTACTCTTCGTTACGAATCTTTTTAGTCATAACGGTCCTAGCCTATTTGGGTTTTGGTCCTTTGTTTGTCTTTTTCTAATGGGGTGTGGCCTTCAGTTCACAGGGTATTACCTTGAAGGAAAACGTCCTGATTTCCAGGATATGTTATGCCAATTATTCATAGCCCCCCTGTGCATGGCAGCGGATTTTTTCTTTAAGCTGGGTCGTATGCTTGCACTTCAAGAAATAATTTATGGCACACGTCCAAAAGATAAAATTTAGGAGCCTTAAATGGGTTTTTTATTGGTGCTTGTGGTCATTGTGATGGTGTTGATGTTTTTAGGGCTTCGAATAGTTCAACAATATGAAAAAGGGGTGATCTTTAGATTTGGTAAAATTATTAGTATTCGAGAGCCTGGTTTAAATTTGATTGTGCCTTTTATTGATTGGATAAGATTGGTTGATATGCGGATTGTAACGCTCCCCATTCCACCACAAAAAATCATTACCAAAGACAATGTTTCTGTAGATATCTCTGCAGTGGCTTATTTCAAAATTGTGAATGCCACTAAAAGTATTGTTGCCATTCAAGATGTTTATGCAGCGATTGATCAAATTGCTCAAACGTCTTTACGCAATATTGTGGGAAAATTTCAGTTGGATGAAATTTTATCTGAGCGCATCACGATCAATGCCGAAATTACCAAAATTCTCGATACGTATACCGAAGCATGGGGTGTTGTTGTGAACAGTGTTGAAATAAAGGACATTGAGTTGCCAGACAACATGCGACGTGCCATTGCAAAACAGGCTGAAGCTGAGCGTGAAAAACGCGCTAAAATTATCGCTGCCGAAGGTGAATATTTATCAGCACAAAAGTTGGCCGATACGGCTGATATCATGATGCAGCATCCCATCGCTTTACAGCTTAGAAATTTACAAACGCTCGCAGAAATTGCGGTTGAAAAAAACTCAACCATTATTTTCCCTGCCCAATTCATGGGGACCGTGTCAGACATTCAGCATTTCATAGCAGGTGAATCAACAAAGCCCCCTCGCGCCAAACCAAATGTAGACAAGTAACTACATTTGCGGGCAGGGTTCTAAATGTAGATGTGGCAGTTGCCATACGTTCTGCAGCATTGCATATTCCTGATCCCCGTTCGGAACGAGATGCACTGATTGCTGCCACTGCATTGGTTCATGGATTAATGGTAGTAACAAGAAATATCAAAGATTTTGATAAAACAGGGGTTGAGCTTCTTAATCCTTGGGAAGTTAGCCAGTGATAGGGCGAAATCCGCCCCATTATCAGATACTTTAATAACGAAACCTTCGCTCGGCATCATCGGGTCTGCTGTCAGCGTGGTGTCGTTGATTGAGTTGATGAAGCAGCTCAAGTAAGATCATGTTTTTAATTAAATGATCAATCACTTTTTCAAATCGTTGAGTATCGGTCGTCTTCACAGAAACATGACTGGGTTCAGGATGTTTCCTAGACTGCGGATAATAGCTTGTAGAATTAGTTGCAGTAGAATGCCTAGACTCCCTGTGCTCTGCGGTGTGGCGATGCTGTCCTGCGTTTTCTGGTTTAACTCTTAAGGATGCATTAATCATACTAAATAAGTGTTGTAAAGGTGTGGGTGTAGCGTATACAAAATGCAAACCATGAGCCGGCTTTTTTTGAAAAAAGTCGCTTGCATCATTCGGGGAATTAAAGAAAAAATAAGTCGCTGGTTGCGGCTTGAAAACTCCCTTGGGTTTAGCCGTTGAAAAATGCGGGCCTTCATGTTGTTGATTAAAGGGATGCTCCGTTGTTTTGTGATGAACAGGATGATTCGTGTTGCCATGCAACGCTTGGTCATATTTTGCGCGTTTTTCTGGATCCCTTAACGTTTCATAAGCCTCACTAAGCTCTTTAAATTTTTCCTCCGCTTCCTGTTTCTTATCATCAGGGTTTTTATCAGGGTGATATTTTATGGCCAACTTTCGGTAAGCCTTTTTTAACTCATCTTCGTTTGCATTTTCAGCCACGTTAAGCATTTCATAATACGTTGGGTTAGGCATGATGAAGGACTCCCGGTTGCTTTATGAATATAATAATAGCATAGCGGTTAAATTTATGTCAAATTTTATGTGCGTTTTTGGCTTTGTATTTTATTAATTCGTATCGATCCTTCTCGCGCTTTTGCCCGAATAACTAATGTTTAAAACATCGGCTTCCAGTCATTAACATGGCTATCCCCCATTCATTGCAGGCATCAATGACCTCCTGATCTCTGAGGGATCCCCCGGGCTGAATGATGGCTTTTATGCCTGTATTTGCAATCCTATCAATACTGTCTCTGAAGGGGAAAAAAGCATCAGATGCCAAGACGCTCTCAGCCAACTTGTCCCCTGATTTTCTGATGGCAATATCAACCGCATCAATTCTAGAGACTTGTCCTGCACCTATCCCAATGACACGATTTTCTTTTGCAATCAAAATTGCATTGGATTTCACATGGTTTACACCACGCCATGCAAAGATTAAATTTTCAATCAGTTCCGGTGAGAGTGGTTTTTCGGTCACAACTCGCCCTACTGACGGTTGAAATTGAGTGTCAGGGTTGGTTTGAGCTAAAACACCTCCATCAATCCATTGATAAGCCACCTCGGGGAGTGTTTTGATTTTGGGTAAAGTGAGCACACGAACATTTGGTTTTTGGGACAAAATCGTTAGGGCTGCATCTTCAAAACCCGGGGCGATGACCACCTCAAAAAAAATCTGAATGAGCGCATTGGCAGTTTTCGCATCACAAGGCCTATTGAGTGCAACAATCCCACCAAAAGCAGAGGAGCTGTCTGTTTCAAAAGCCCAGTGAAAGGCTTCAGCAATAGAAGGGGCACTGGCAATACCACAAGGATTTGCATGTTTTACAATCACACAACTGGGCGTTTCAAACGCATTGACACAGGCCATGGCCGCATCTGCATCAACAAAATTATTATAGGATAATGTTTTGCCTTGATGTTGGATGGCACTAAAAATCCCTTGAGCGGGCCCTGGGAGGCGATAGGCTGACGCTTGCTGATGCGGATTTTCACCATAACGTAAATCCATCGCTTTATCATAAGTTAAATGAATTTTAGAGGGGAAATGGGCTGGCTTCTCGAGGTGCTGTCGTAAATAATCGTGAATTAAGGCATCATACGCTGCTGTGTATTCAAATGCTTTGCTTGCGTAGGCAAGGCGTGTCGAGACGGATATGCCCTCATTAGAACCCATTTGGTCTAATAATTTATCATAGTCGTCAGGATCAACAATCACTGTCACATCAGCCATGTTTTTTGCAGCCGATCGGATCATCGCGGGCCCGCCAATATCAATCTGCTCAATGGCTTGTTCAAACAAGACACAGGGCTGTTGGATGGTCTTTGCAAATGGATATAAATTGACAACCACGAGATCAATCCAATCAATATGATGCGCTGCGGCAATGGCCTCATCTTGTGATCGCCGACCTAAAATACCCCCATGAATGATGGGATGAAGGGTTTTTAAACGCCCATCCATCATTTCAGGAAATCCTGTGATCGATGCGACATCTGTCACAGGGATATGGGCATTTTTTAATAATTGAGCCGTACCACCCGTAGAAATAAGCACGATGCCCAAGGCATGAAGCGCGCTTGCAAAAGGCAGCAATCCGGTTTTATCGGAAACTGAAATCAATGCCCGCGTGATTTTTGTTTGAGTCATTTTTGTCTCTTTTTCTAAGATAATAGGTTAATCGCTTCAATTAAAGCCTCACCCTCTAAGGATTGCACCCTACTGCGCAAGGTTTCTACGGTATCTGTTTTTAATACAGGGCATTTTTTTTGAATGATAATCGGGCCTGCATCCACAAGCTCCGTGACGCCATGTACCGTGCATCCCGATTCCGAAACGCCTGCATCCAATACCGCTTGATGCACTTGGCGGTCCATTTTACCTGCAAATTGGGGTAAGAGTGAGGGATGTACGTTGATTATTTTATCTTGCCACTGTTCAATAAATGAGGGGGACAACAGACGCATATAGCCAATTAAAACAATCAAATCGATGTTAAATTCCAATAATGTGGTGGAGATTGCTTTATCAAAGGCTTCTCGTGTTAAACCCTGAGGGTCAATCAACACCGCTGGCAATTGATGCTCACGGGCACGCGTTAAAATTCCTGCCTTGGATTGATTGCTAATCACAACGCCAATGGTTGCCGCCAATTGCTCTGCGCGAATGGCTGCAATTAATGAAAGCAGGTTGGTGCCATTGGTTGATCCTAAAATTGCCAGTCGCATGGGGGGGGCCTCAGGTTGTCATCGCCTCTCGGATATCTTGCATCATTTGAATCCGTCGGTTGATTAATTGAGCAGTTCCAATGTCCTCACGATGAAATAAGGCCCCTTGAATGCGGTTGATTTCCTCTTCTGCTATTTTTTCCGCCTCGTTTAAAGTCGGTGCAATGCCCACAACCGCAAGGGCTCGGGAGCCCGTCGCAATCAATTGACCCTCAATCGCATTAACGGCTGCGAAGTAAAGTTCGTCAGGATTTTTTACGCTAGACACATCCAGGGGGATATTCAATTGTGGCTTGTCTGGATAGCCTAAGGGCACGGCATATTTGCATACGGTTGCTAAAGGTTTAAAACGAACTTGGGCGGATTGAAGCGACTGTGTGACCAATGATTGGCATAATGCGGTGAAATCGGAGTCTAAAATCGACAGCACATTTAAAGCCTCCGGATCGCCAAAGCGCGCATTGTATTCGATTAGTTTAATGCCCTCACGTGTCGCCATAAAACTGCCATATAAAATACCTTGATATCGTTCCCCACAGGCCATGAACAAGGCTTCAATCACGGCTTGATTGATATTTTTGGCGGTACTAACATCCTCGCGCGTTAAAAAAGGCAAGGAATGATTGGCATCAGAATAGCTTCCCATCCCGCCAGTATTGGGCCCCTTATCATCCACAAATGCCCGTTTATGATCTTGAACCAAGGGCATGGGAATTAAATGCGCTCCATCACAAAAACTCAATAAGGAGAACTCCTGACCGATTAATTTTTCTTCAATAAGAAACGAGCGTCCCTGATAAATCAAGTCGCTACAAAATTGATAGGCCTCTTCAAAGGAATGGAGGTGATCGCCTGCGACTTTAACGCCTTTCCCCCCCATTAACCCATCTGCTTTGATCACATAATGGTTAGGGCCTAAGGCCTGTAAAAAATCCATGACGCCTAAAAGACTAGAAAATGCGCGATAGCGTATCGAACCTGCAATGTGGTATTTTTCCATGAGTTGACGCGTGAATAATTTACTGGTTTCGAGTTGCGCCACTATTTTTTTAGGACCCACCGTGGCAATGCCTTCTGCTTCCAATGCATCCACCACCCCCAGTTCAAGCGGGGCCTCAGGCCCAATGAAGGCCAAGTCAATGTCCCACTGGCGCGCTTGTTGAAGGATTGAATCAACACAATAGGAGTCGTCCAAGTAATAGTCTTGGGTTAAGGATTGAATGCCAGGATTATTGCTGGTCCCATAGCAAAAAAGCGCAGGCTTTGATGCGGATCGTGCAAAGGCTCGTGCGATGGCATGTTCTCTTGCGCCTGATCCAACGATTAGAATGCGCATAATTCACCTCGGCTTTGTTGACGGTCTTTTTCTAATTGTTGAACTCTTGTTTGATTGATATCCCCGGTAACATATTGGCCGTTCATGCAGCCCATGCAAGGGGTTTTAATTTGATGCTTGCCTTTACGGGTCACGGCTTCAACCAAATCATCGATGCTTTGATATAATAATGCATCCACATTTAAAAAGGCACGGATGGCCTCATGCGTGTTTCCTGCGGCAATCAGTTCACTGGATGAGGGAATATCAATGCCATAAAAACAGGGGTGCATGATGGGTGGAGACGCAGAGGCAAAGTAGACGGCCTTGGCCTCAAACTCTCGCATCATTTTAACAATCTCACGACTGGTGGTGCCTCTCACGATACTGTCATCTAAAATGAGCACTTTTTTATCTTTAATTTCTATCGATTGGGGGCTTAATTTATAACGCACTTGTCGACGCCGCTCTTTACCTTCTGGCATGATGAAGGTACGCCCAATAAAGGGGTTTTTATAAAGGCCTTCTGAATAGCGGATCCCTAATTCATTCGCAAAAGACAAGGCTGCCGTATTGGAGGTAGATGGCGCGGGAATAACCACATCAGGCAGTAAGTCTGGAAATTTTTCTTTCCAACGTTTGGCTAAATTTTGTCCCATACGCAAGCGTGATCGGTAAATATTAACCCCATCCAAGGTTGAATCAGGACGTGAAAAATAAACATATTCGAAAATGCAGGGTGTAAATTGTTTTTGCTGAACCACCTGCCTAAAGAGTTGTCCTTCTTGGTTAATATATACGACTTCCCCGGGTAGGACATCCCCCATGGGCTGAAAGCCTAAGCTATAAAACATGGTGGTTTCGGATGCGATAATATAATCATGCGTGTTGTCAGCATTCACCCGCTGACCCATGACCAAGGGACGAATCCCATGGGGATCACGAAAAGCGAGCAAGCCTTTGCCTATCAAAACACTCACAATAGAATAAGAACCCTGCGCCTGATGAAATACGGATTGCACGGCATTACACAGGGTTTGAAAAAAAACCGATTCATCATTCCATGTGTCAGGAAATAGATTCAGTCCATCGGCCAATAAATGCAGAAGGACTTCTGAATCTGTTGAAGAATTTAAATGCCGATGTTTTTTTAAAATGATTTCATCGGCCAATGCTTTGTAATTGACTAAATTACCATTGTGCGCAAGCGCTATTCCTCGCGGACTGCCAATCCAAACGGGTTGTGCATCCGAGAGCGCATAGCCCCCCGCGGTGGGATAGCGAGTATGACCAATGCCCATATTGCCCTGCATGGCCAAGATATCTTTATCACTAAAGATATCGCGCACCAAGCCCAAACCATGTTTCACATCAAAGCGTTGCTGACAGGTTAAAGCCCCAGCGGCATCCTGGCCGCGATGTTGCAAGTGAATTAAACTGTCATAAAGTTCTTCAGCAACCCGTTGATGGCTGTATATCCCTACAATGCCACACATGATGAAGTTCCTTGGTTGGTTAATAAATGGCTGAATCGGGTGTAAAAGAAAAACGAGTGCCAGTGATCATTTCATATAATTGAATATAGCG
The DNA here is from genome assembly GCA_947474165.1 of Legionellaceae bacterium. Classification (GTDB taxonomy): domain Bacteria; phylum Pseudomonadota; class Gammaproteobacteria; order Legionellales; family Legionellaceae; genus CANJHO01. The sequence continues at coordinate 7,659 of CANJHO010000066.1, read as the reverse complement.
AGCGGATAAGGTCACGACCAAATCTTCTGGTGCTGCTGGCAGCGGGCCTGATTGATAGGGATCACAATGCTCGACAAACCATAAGCGTAAAAACTCTTTGTCAATATTTTCAGGTTCTTTCCCCTCAGCAAAGCGCGCTGCATAGCTATTAGCCATCCAATAACGACTGGAATCAGGGGTATGTAATTCATCGACCAAAACGATGTTCCCCATCGCATCACGCCCCATTTCATATTTCGTATCAACCAATATCAATCCTTGATGTGCTGCTGTCTTAACGCCAAATTCAAATAAGGCCAATGCCGCTTTGGATGCGATGGCCCATTCATCGGTTGTCATCCATTGTTCTTTTATAATGTCTTCATGACTTATCACCCTATCATGGGTGGATTCTTTGGTGGTTGGAGTCAATATCGCTTGAGGCAATTTTTCATTTTTCTTAAGTCCTTCGGGGATAACATGACCACAATAATGACGCACGCCTTGTTGATAATGGGTCCACAATGAGGTGTTGGTAGTGCCCGTAATATAGCCACGCACCACGAATTCAATCGGAAAGACGGTGCATTTTTTTGCGATGGTCACATTAGGTGAGGGAATGCTTAAGACATGGTTTGGGATAATATGGGATGTCTTTTCAAACCACCAAGCACTGATGAGATTCAGCACTTGTCCTTTAAAAGGCACAGAAGCCAATACACGGTCAAATGCACTTTGTCTATCCGTGGTAATGAGCATCAATGTGTCGCCTAAATCATAGCGATCACGGACTTTTCCACGGTATTTTTCACCTCTTTTTAAATCGGTTTCAATTAAACAATGGTTTAAAGCATGCCGAATGTCTGCTGTATAATCATTCATAATCATAACAATCGTGCGATGCGGGATTAAATAAAATACCTGACTGAATGATCTGCAAAACAGCTGCTTTTAAATGCTCAGGGGGTGCTTCGATGGTCCATAACACCCCCTGTTGAATCGCACTCACAGCATCAATCCCAAGGTGTTCTTTTAATTGTTGAAGGGCTTGTCGACCCCATAGGTCTTCTTTTGCTCGGACCAACAAGGATTGCTTATGCGTGCCATGGCCTTGAGGTTGCACCACGCGTTCTTTTCTATCGTTATACAAGATATGGCTGGTTTTGATTTGTTCAAATACGGCATCGGACTGACAATGAATGTCCCAATGAACTTGGCGTGTAATTCTCACTGAAGGGTCTTTTTTTCTTAAGATCTGCAGAACAGATAAGGCCTGATTATCAGCGATCATCAGTTCAATGATTAATTCATGCGAAGGGTTTGATTTGACAAGGGCTTGGGTGGTGATGGGGCTTGCGTTTTCATTAGCAAGAAACATTGGCGTTTTAGAACCGGTGCCTGCTGCAATATAATCCCTCATGGCATGAAAAATGGGATCCCCTGCAGGGGTTCGTTCTGGATGCGGCATGATGGCCAATACATTGCCGGCTAGATTCGTAATGGCCGCTATATTATTAACCGATCCATTGGGGTTCACTGGAAATTCATTGATGATGTCACCCGCCTCCGTGCAATATTGAAAGACAACCAGGCCATTGGTTTCTATTTGATCCAAAAGCACCGGTGGTATCACAAAGCGCCCCTCAGCATGGGCAACGGGCACTTTGAGTACAGCATCCACAGATAAATTTCCAGTAAATGCAGTGTTTCGATGGTGTTTAGGCTGTTTGAGATGGATCCAGGCATTATAATAACCCGTGCCCAATATGCGATTATTTTGGATGCGCTGATTATCCGATAGGGCCATTTGAACATTGTATTGCAAAATACCAGGCACCAGACCGGCTTCGACCAAGATTTGGGCCCCATTACAAATGCCCAAGATGGGCTTGCCTGCCTCACTTTGTCGTTTAAGCTCAATTAATATGGGGTCAAGCGCTGCAATAATGCCTGCGCGCGATCGGTCTTCATAGGAAAAGCCCCCGACAATGATATACCCCTCACAAGCCTTGAGTTTATCGAGGGGTTCGTTCCATAAAAATTCAACCGGGATCATCCCCGCACGCTGAACAGCCAACATTGTTTCACGTTCACAATTGGAACCTGGAAATTGGATGATAGCGATGTTCATTTTATAAAATCCTTACGGTTTTGAGAGAGGATTCTACAACTCGCCCTATTTGATGGACTTCAAACTCAGGGAATAAACTTAAGTGATCTCGCACCGCATAGACTTCCGATTCGCTCATGATCATGACCAAACCAATCCCCATATTAAAGGTGCGAAACATCTCTTGAGGGCCTAAGCCCCCCAATTGTTGCAAGATATAAAAAATAGGGGGGATGGACCAGGCGTTTTGATGGATTTCAACCCCACAGCCATGGGGTAGAATGCGGGGAATGTTGTCTAAAAAGCCCCCGCCAGTAATATGTGCCATGCCATTGATTTTAATGTGATGTTTTAACAAATGTAAGATAGGCCGTGTGTAATTTAAATGGGGCTCTAGGAGGGTCTCACCTAGGCTCCTCTCGAGTTCAGGATGTAAGGTGTCCACTGTCCATTTTGCGACATCAAAGAGAAGTTTTCGGGCCAATGAATACCCATTGGTGTGTAATCCGCTAGAATTAAAACCAAGGACGATATCGCCTGGCTTAATGGCTTTTCCCAAAATGGCTTTGTTTTTATCCACAATGCCCGTTACAACCGCCACCACATCATGCTCACCTGGAAAATAGGTCCCGGGCATTTCGGCGGTTTCTCCACCCACCAAGGAAATTTTATTTTCAAAACAGGCCAAGGCCATGCCTTTTACAATGGTTTCAACCCGCTCTGGTTGTAGTTTATCGTTTGCAATGTAGTCCAATAGGGTCAATGGCGTGGCGCCTAAGACCACAATGTCGTTTGCTGTTGCACTAACGACATCGATTCCAATGGTGTTATAGTGGTTCATCATCCGGGCTATCATGGTTTTGGTTCCGACCCCATCAATACTTTGAACCAAAACAGGGTGTTCATAATCAGCCAATAAGGATTTTAAATCATAGAGTGATCCAAAAGCGCCAATGTTGGTTAATACATTGGGGGAGAAGGTTTTTTCAACTACTTTTTTAATGCGCGATACCGCTTCATTGCCAGCAGCGATGTCCACGCCTGCCATTTTGTAATCGATTAGCGTCATCGTAGTTTCTCCCTTAATCCATTGTCCCACGCGGTTTTTGCAAGCTGTACTGGCAGATGAATCATCGATTGCATGCACAAGAGGGGCTCACTGGTCGTGTGCCCGATTGTCCAATAGGGGACGCCAGCGGCCTTAAATAAGGCTTCAAAACGGCCCATGTTGGCCTCATTGACTTCTAAAACAAAGCCACCACTTTCACTAAATAATCGTTTGGTATCAGACAACACCCCGGGTACATGAACCTTAACGCCAAGGTTGTTTTGAAAGCTCATTTCAGCCAAGGTGACGGCTACCCCGCCTTCAGAGATATCATGTGCGGACAACACAAGGGATTGTTGAATGGCGGTTGTCAGCGCATCAAGTTCAGCAGCTATGGTCGATAGATTGGGTTTGGGTAAATTTAAACCCAATTCGTGTTGCAGTTGATAATAAACACTGCCACCACATTCATCAAAACGCTCACCAATCAAGATCAATACGCTATGGTTTTGTTGCAAATGTGGGGTAATGGCATGGCGTGCATCAGGCATCTTTCCTAAACAACAGATCATGGGGCTTGGTGGAATAGCACCCTGGCTAGATTCATTATAAAGAGACACATTCCCGGCAATAACAGGCAATGAGGCGCCTGGGAATTCAGGTAAACCAATCGCGCTACACGCATCGATGATCCCGCGAATGGCTTCAGTAAAGGCCCACATTTGATGGGGATTTTCAGGATTACCAAAACATAAACAATCAGTGATGGCCTGTGGGACAGCGCCTACAGAGGCAACATTTCGCGCTGATTCAACAACCGCATTGACGGCCCCCCAATAGGGACTGATTTTGTTATAACGCGGATTGTGATCAAGCGACAAAGCGATGCCAACTTGCCGAATTTCTTCAGGGTATTTTTCTTCATTAAAGGGCAACAAAACTCCGGCGTTGGCATTTCCTGCTTCAAATAAGGTTCGGCCCTGCACTTGTTTGTCATAGGTTTCAATAATCGGTGCTCTGGATGCAATATTTTCATGGGCTAGCAAGCGCAATAAGAGCGCCTCAGCATCAAGTGTTGGCTCTTCTGGCTCAATGCCAAGATAGTCAAGCGGCATGATGGGGCGATTTGTCACGATGCCTTTGGTGATGTCTTTAGCCATCGCATCGATGATTTTTTCACCTTGAAAATGAACCACGTATTGTCCATCGGTTCGAATGTTACCGATGACTTGGGCACATGCGCTATTGGCGATATCGGGTAAAGCAAAGGTGATGTTGTAATGATCAAGCACTAAATTCACGAGGGTTGGGGGCACAACCCACATGAAGCGTTCTTGGGTTTCTGAGCACAAAATAACATAAGGGGGTAAATGGGCCATGCTGGTGGGTACTTTTTCTAAAAAAATGTCAGCCCCATAACCGCCGGCGTCGGCCAATTCAACGGTGGCACATGCAATGCCGCCTGCACCCAGATCTTTAAATCCTACTTGATCAATCAGCTTTTGGTCTTGCAATTTTTTAAACAATGCCATATTGGCTTTGAGTAAATGACGTTTTAAAAAGGCGTTAGGTTCTTGAATGGCGCCTTTATTTTGTTCAGGTGGTGTGTCTGTTAAATTGGCCGAAGCAAAGCTCGCGCCGCCGAAGCCGCTGTTATCCGTGGCTTTTCCGACGAGAATGTAGACGTGATGCGCCGCTGCCTTCGGTGCAAATGAATGGATAACGTGATCCTCTCGGACAATACCCAAAGTAACCACGGTCACTAAACAATTGTCGTTATAGGCGGCATCAAAATAAACATCGCCTGCAACATTGGGCACCCCAATGGGATTCCCATAGCCCCCAATGCCTGCGACCACGCCTGCGCTAATTTCATTTGTTTTTTTTAAGCAAATATCTCCAAAGCGTAACCCATCAGCAAGGGCAAACACCTCAGCCCCCATGCAGCTCACATCCCGAACATTGCCACCAACGCCCGTGGCGGCTCCCTCATAAGGGACGATTTGGGAGGGATGATTATGAGACTCATGGCTCATCACGATGCCATAACGAAGGCCTTGTTTATCCATCGCAACAGAAACAATGCCCGCATCTTCTTTGGCGCCTAAAATAACATTCGGGCCTTCGGTGACCAATTGTTTAAGGTATTTTCGGGTGCTGCGATAAGAGCAGTGCTCGGATCCTTGAATGGACCAAAGCACACATTCGGCAAGCGTTGGGGGGCGTTTTAAAATGTCATGTTGGATGGCTAAGGCTTCATCTACGGTTAGGGCAAGATGATGCTTTAGCAATAGGGTATGAATTTCTCCGTGTGCTAAATTACTAAAATCAAGCACTTGCTGTTTAAGTGGCATAACACAATCTCGTGTTGTCAAGCGACGCGGTTATCCTAGCATAGAATATTAACTGGCAGCAATTCATTGACTCCAGTTAGCTTAAATCAAACAGAAATGGTCGGCTTTAAGTTGAGTTTGTTAATTGACAATTGATAATATCGTTAGTATTATTCAATTTAGGATAGATTAATTTATGGTATTTTATGAATCAACAGCTTTTAAAACAATTAATCCAAGAGCAACAACCGATTCGATTACCAAGCGACCATGTTATTCGTAATATTTGGAGCAAATTTGAGTCTTTGCAACCGAATAATCAAATCATCATCATTAAAGGGATGCGGCGCTCAGGAAAATCCACATTTATTCAATATGTCCGCTCACAACAAACTCAAGGTCATTTTTATTTTAATTTTGATGACGATCGTTTAGTTGAATTTACTATTGCCGACTTTCAATTATTGTTGGAAACCTTCATTGAGCTTTTGGGACCCGCAAAAATTGTTTTTTTTGATGAAATTCAAAATATCGCTGGGTGGGAACAATTTGTAAGACGTTTACATGATCAACAATATAAAATATATATCACTGGATCGAATGCACAATTATTTAGCTATGAGTTAGGGACTCATTTAACAGGTCGTTATATAGCACTTGAAATGTATCCTTATTCATTTAAAGAATATTTATCTACTTATCAATACATTTTTGATCCGAAGCGGATTTATACAACAGAAGATAGAGCCTATCTAAAAGGGATGTTTAATCGTTATTTTCAGGTGGGTGGAATTCCAGATTACGTGCGCTTTGAACAACCAGATTACCTCAATGATCTTTATGATAGTATTTTATATCGCGATATCATTGTGCGCCATAATATTGGTAGGGAACAAGCATTAAAATCATTGGTGTATTATCTTGCTAGCCACGTGGGAAAAGATGTCAGTTTTAATCAATTGAAAACGTTATTAAAACTTGCTAGTGCAAGCACCGTGTCTGATTATTGTTATTATTTAGAAATGAGTTACCTTTGTTTTTTTATCAACCGCTATAGCCCTTCTTTAAAAGTACAATCGCATTATGGTAAAAAAGAATATTTTATTGATCATGCACTTGCAAAAAGAATTGGATTTAGAATCTCAGACGATTATGGTCGCTTGCTTGAAAATATAGTTTTTCTGGAGTTAAAGCGACGGGGACATGAGGTCTATTTTCATAAAAAAAATAAAGAGTGTGATTTTGTAATCAAAGAAGGCTCGGATATTACACAAGCCATTCAAGTCACACAGCAATTAGATTCAATGGCAACGGAAAAACGTGAGCGAGAAGGTTTAGAAGAAGCCATGTCAAGTTATCATCTTAAGACAGGACTTATTCTTACAGAAAATACCGAAGAACAAAGAGGTAACATTACTATAATGCCAATTTGGAAATGGCTATTATTGGATGAGATCTAAGTTCGAGCGGTTGGGTGTCAAGCCTTTACTTTTCGCATGCTTTTTCGAGACAAAAAACAATTATTTGCTGCACAATTAAAGGCCTGAATGGCGATTATTTTGGGCTATCTGCTCGAAGAACTCAGAGCTTACCTGCATCGTTGGGTCCTCTGGTGGGTGAGGACGTCACAAAGTTGGCAGTATCAGGAACTGTTAAAATGGTTTTTAGAGGTTTGTTAGGATACTGGCCCGGCGCTCGCGCCGCCGGGCGACGATAGTAGGCTATTAAACGCGCATACTATGACTTTGTTCCAGAACTGTCGTCAGAAGGTTCTCCCGTAAATGCATGAGTTCGACTGTTCTTATTTCATCTAGGTGGCTAACGGCCTCCAAATCAAGTTCATGGATCCTTCGACGCCAGAGCCCAGCCATGCCACCCCTTTAATTATACAGACTAGTACCGTTTCCATTTAGTTTTGACAGGTTAATCCGAACCGTGACCGTTAGGGAGCGGAACTTGAAACAGGGCTCCGCTTGCTAACGCGCGCGGTTCGGATGTTCATAAATAAACCGAGTTGTATGATGCCACCTGTCAAAACCAAATGGAAACGGTACTAGTGCCTCATCAATCTATTTGGAGGGGTGGCGTGGTGGTCTTTGTTTTTCACGCGGAGCTTGCGAGCATGTAAAACGAAGACTACCATGACAGGCCCCCGACACACCTAGGCTGATTAGGACTTGGCGGAATGT
>CANJHO010000065.1 GCA_947474165.1 Legionellaceae bacterium | reverse complement strand
TGGGTTGCTTCGTTTCACTCGCAATGACGGAATTTAAATTATTTTAAAAAATGGCTAAAGTCGAGCCAAGGTAATTCTTTTTAATTATTCACTCAGGAGAAAAAAATGAAATCACAGCATGCCACATTAAGCCTATTTCTTCTGCCTTTCCTAATATTAGGAGCTAATTCGGCCAATGCTACAACGCTTATTATCAAAGGGAAGGACGCAAAACAAATTTATCAATCATTAACTGGATCAGACGTTCAACAAGAAGGCGCCGCTGGCCATTCATACAGTAAAGGAACAAGTATTCTTTGCCGTTACACAAACGCAGACATGACGAACAATGGCAAAACAGCCCCCCCTAAAGCCCCCTGCCGATACACCTGCTCAATTAACTTCAATCAAAATGGCCTTGCATCACCAGGGTCTGATTCATCACTTTAAAAAAACAATTCAACTGGCACAAATTAAAAAACGAATGACTTTTTTATAACACATAGCCAACGTCTACTGGCTAGCAGATTAAATATCAAATAATCTGTGTTTTATACAATACTTTATGCAATTAATTTTACTTTGTTGTATTCTTTGCATACACTTTTATGTACAGCTATCCGTTTTTATAGTGGGGGTAAACATAATGCCCAAAAAAAGTGCCGATATAGCCAATATAACTAGATTAACTAACGACTTAGACGCAGCAATATGGTCAGCTGAACTTGGTCCAGATAAGAAAACCGATGCTACTTTAAGCAAAATTGATCCGGCAAGAACAGCTCTCCTTGAGGCTCTTACTAAGAATAACCAATTGAAAAAGAACCCATTGCAACGGTTTTTAAACTTCATAACGCTTACAAAAGGTGAGAAAATAGATCAAGATGCAGCAATCAGTAATGCCTATAATATGATAAAAAAAGCAAATAGGGTTTTAAATGCACAACAACCTGTAAGAGAAAACCAAGCACCTATCCCGAGTCAACCTTCAAATACACAACAAAATTCTCCAACAGCAAACCAAAGCCCAGCAATCAAACAAAAACCTCTAAACGAAAGGCGAGAGGCTATCCTGAATACTTTTTTAAATCGAAAAATGGATCTTCTTAATGCTTTAGATAGACATAGATTAATACCCCCTGGTTCATCGGATGAGAAAAATACAGATAATCTCAGAACAGCCAGTAGTAGACTTGACTCTTTCATCAAGATGTATCTCAACACCAAAGAAGGCGTCCATATTAACAAATTCATCGATGCAGCTAAACTTGACTTAAAAAAAGCTGAACTTATAATAGAAAACCCAGGCTTAAGAAACCCACCTATCGACGAAGCGAGCTTTACCCCCTCACAACCAGCTAAACCTATCGTGACAGCATCAGCCCCACCATCCTCTGAAGTCCACAATCAACAAAAAAAAGAAAGCGTATCTTTCTTAAAATCTATTGCTTCACTGTTTACAGGGGCCTGGAGTTTACTAAGAAATTCGCTTGGTCCATCGAGTAAAAAACAAAGCTCAGCTGAACCACTGGGTGCTGCAGGTATTCAAACTGAACTCCCACCTGAAGCACCGGATGCAGGCATTCAAACTGAAGCCACTGAGACTCTGGATTGGGTGAATGAAATAATTAGTACCCCCGCTAATAATTCATTAGACCAAATAACAAAAAATAACAAAAAATCACCATTTAGAAATGGCTTTAGAAAAACTTGAAAAAATTAGCCCGCAAATTAGACATGAGGATAAAATAGATCAGACTAAACTAATAGCCTTCAAAGAAGCCACTGCCACAGCAAAGTTAAAAAATGCCTCTATCAACATAACGAGTCTGGATCAGACAATCAATCAAACGCAGGACCCCAATACGAAGTTAAGCTTATTAAAAACTGCATTATCCGACATTCCTCATCCTTTCGTTGGCCCATTTGCAACAACTGATGACATTAGTAAGATAAATACTAAAATTTCACTGCTTCAAAACGTTAATAAATTAATTACTCTTCACAAGCAATTGAACGACATAATAACCAATCCTATCCAAACCAATGGCCAGCCTTATAAAGCAGAGACTGTGATGAAGTATTTAGACGAAATTGAGGCACTTAAAGAAGCTAATGCTTACCTCACACCTGATCAAAAAGTAAAGGGCTCAAGAGAGGAAATACTCCGCAATTATAACCATGAAATAACTCAAACCACCACTGCTGGGCCTAGTCTTGAAGAGTTGAAGGCTGGCGTTCATGATGTTGTCGCCGCAGCGAAGCCTCTTGATGCGCCTAGTGCGTCAGCTGAGCTTCCCCCACCCGCTCAACAAAATAATAAAATCTAATGTTGAGACTGATAGTTATACGGTACTTCAGAAACAGGCGATCCATTCGGCAGTTGAATCAACTCCAAGTCGCTACTGCACTGAATCTTCTAATTAAATATCTATCGCCATGAAAACCTTGTAAAATAGTTAGCACATGTTACTGTGATTAGTATTGCTCATCCAACTGGTTTGTGTGAACGCTATGATCATGAAAAAATATTTATACGCTATCTTATTGCTACTGACGAACATTGGCTTTGCCAACAATGTTGTTACTGATTATCAACGAATATTTTTACCGCTCTATTCAGCAGAAGGTCAGTTAGCGATTGCCATACGCGTATTAAAAATGAATGACGTTCCTTCATTTTTAGTCGTTGACCCAACTAGCTTGGAAACCAAAGTATTGCCCATCAACAACATTAAATCACCCAATCTAAATAAAAAAAATAAGCCCGCCTATTTCACCCATTGGGCTATTGCAAGCACACGTTATTACCAATTAATGAATGTCCATACCGCAGCACCTTATGTATTGGAAAATCAAGGGATCACACACGCCGGTAATGGTGCGACGGTTGGAAATATCTTAACCATTGATTTATGCCCCACAATGAAGCCATTTGAAAGTGATTTTTTTAATCATTTGGTTCAACTGTCCATTGCCTCTCATAAGCCAATACCCATTACCATCGCAATCTCTGGTCGGTGGCTGCTTGGGCATCCGGAAGAATTTCAATGGTTATTATCCAAAGAGAAAGAAAAATATTTAGACATCACCTGGGCTAATCACTCATTCAGTCATATTTACTATCATGATCTCCCTTATTCAGATAATTTTTTACTGACACCAGCAACAAACGTAGAAGCCGAAATTTTGCTTACCGAAAAATATCTTCTGGAAGCAGGCGAAATGCCCTCTGTCTTTTTCAGATTTCCTGGGCTCGTATCCAATGAATCATTGCAGAAACAATTAAAACGATATGGCCTAATCCCTTTAGGCACAGATGCCTGGATTGCTAATCTTCAAATGAAACATCAAGCCATTACGCCTGGTGGTATCATTTTAGTGCATGGCAATAGCAACGAACACAAGGGAATTATAAGTCTATTGCCCCTATTGAAAACAATGACCTTTTTGGATATTAAATTGGCTGTTTAACTCAGCTTTCTAATACGAACCCAAATCCAGTAAGTATCAGGCAGATTAATTATCTATCGTTTTATTCGTACGACGGGCTATCCATCCCGCCAATAATAAGGTGGTGCCGACGCCTAAAAAGACACTAAAGGATTCCCACTTTAAACCGACCACACATAAAGCATCGGGACTGTGTAATATAGAAAAGGGAATAGCCAACAAGACATCCATCAAAGCAGAGCCTGCCACTAGCCCGCAAGCGATGAGCGTGCCAATCTGTTGATGTTGATTTTTTTTAATGGCGCTTATCTTCTTTTTTTCCAAACGAAGCGCGACCAGTTTGGCTATCATGCCGCCAAAAAATAAGGGAACTGTGGATGAGAGCGGTAAATACATCCCAATGGCAATACCAAGAACTGATAATTGAATAAAACGTTGTAATTTAAAGACGCGATGACAAAGAATAATCAGCAAAATAATGAACGCACCGATGAGCATCATGGTCCACGGCAAACTATGGCGAAAAACAGCCTCTGTCACCGCTGCCAGCAAAGCTGCCGTGGGTGCAGGCAGTGATTGGCTCACATCCATCCCATCATGTGGCATTACACCGGCAATGCCATACACATTGAACAGCAACTGCATCACCGGGGGTATGACCAATGATGAAACCACAACCCCAATCAGCAGCATCACCTGTTGCTTCCAAGGGGTGGCCCCTACCAATTGTCCTACTTTCAAGTCTTGTGTATTATCATTCGCAATGGCGGCAATCCCCGTCACCACTGATCCGATAATGATCGTGATGGCTTCAGCCGCCTTGATCTGACTCTGACTCAATGGCAAAGGCACAACCTTGTTGATAACGATTAACAATAACCAGGCTGCAAAAAGAATACCTGCAATCACCACCGAACTCCCAGGACTTGCAGTCACGCCCACCATTCCGGAAAAATAAGCTGTTATCACTGAAAATAAAAACCCAATCACAATCACATAGAGCACCATGAAAAATATCAAGGTGGGCGCAAAATCACCATCAAGCCCTGCCTGCTTTAGGGGAAAAATAAACTGAAAAAATAGGAATAATACCGCTGCCATGATCAATATACCGACCCAAATATAAGGCATGGGGATGTCTTGATCGGTACGCGGCAACTGCAAACTTGTATTGGTTTTTGACATAAAATCTCGGAATGAGACACTCATGCTATTGATCAAAGGCTTTAGTAAGTTAATAAAGGTCCAAACGCCTGCAAACAACATCGCCCCTATCCCTAAATATCGCAATTCACTGTTCCATAAGGAAATAGCCGCCTGATTAGCCGGCAAATGCGCCAAAAATTCAGGGTAAAATTGACTGATCATCGGTAGGGCAATCAACCAAGAAATAACGGCGCCTAAAAATATACTGAAAGCCATTTCATGACCGACAAGATAACCCGCTCCTATCATGGTTGATGAAAACCCTGCACCAAAACCAAAAAGCGTCCGATTCACAACAAACCAATAATTCCAATGGCTCGCGATAATCTTCAACCCGACTTGCAATAATTCAAGCGTAGCACCAATAACCCCCCCCATCAGAATGTCTTGCATCCCAACTTTTTCAGAAGATGATTTCAGCACTTCAGCGATGGCCCGGCCTTCTGGAAATTTTAAAATGGGTTCATTCACTAACACCCGACGCAAGGGGATAGAAAATAACACGCCAAGAATACCCCCTGAAGCCGCTATAAAAAAATTAGTGAGATAATCAAAGTGATGCCAGTATTCAATGATAATTAGAGCCGGAATAGTATAAACAATCCCCCCGGCAACCGCCTCACCTGCCGATGCGGCTGTTTGTACGGCATTGTTTTCAAGAATAGTGGCATTTTTAAAAAAGCGTAAAATGCCCATGGAAATAATCGCAGCAGGAATTGATGCCGACGTTAAAATGCCTAATTTTAAAGCGAGATAAGCATTGGACATCGCCAGTAACATGGACAAAACAATAGCCAATATCACACTGCGAAGGGTCAACTCTGCTATTTTTTCATCTGCAGAAACAAAGGGAACGACCATTTCGCTAGCCTCCTAAAGGTGGAACTTGGTGTGGGGGCACAAGCCAGGCATGATGATGGGTTGTATCATAAATATCCCACTCTTTAGATACAAACTCTGATTTATCAATATCCAATAGCAACCAACACAAAAATAAGGCCACCGTATCTGGCAATAATAATTGTTTTTCTTCTTTTAGCTGCTTAAAAAAATCGAGTTTATCTGATTCCATATGCGCTGAATCACGAATTTTTTCCTGCATTGGGGTATCGATGATTCCAGGCATCACGCTGGCAAATGCCACATCCTTACTTTCCAATTGCCAACAGCGCGTCAACATCGAAAGTGCCGCTTTGGAAACACAATAAGCCGCCCAACCTTTTACTGGAAAATTCGAAGCCCCCGAACCCATATGCAATACCCGACCATGGGTTAATTTATCATATAATAACTGCGTCAAAAAAAGTGGGGCATCCACATTGGTGCCCATCGCTTGACGCCATGCGGTTTCACCTATTACGCTAATGGGTAAAATCGGCTCGATAATGCCTGCATTATGAATCAAGGCATCGATATGACCCCTGTCTTTAATATAAGACCCAACAACAGCCCGCCCATTTGCAGTGGAAACATCCGTGCAAAGGGTGCTGATTAAAGGGGAAAGCGCTGCTGTGTCAGTCAACTCCTTCTCTCGGCGACCGATAATTAATACGGGCTTAGAGCGCTTTGCCAACGCATAGGCCAAGGCTCGTCCGATACCGCTGCCACCGCCAGTTACAATAAACACATGCGCTCCATACTTCTTAGAAAAAGCAGATAATACCAGACATACCAAGATTTGACACCCAGAGTCTCAAGGCTACCAGGGCAAAATCATGTGTGCTTACAAAATATCATTACACGTTTTATTAAATAGGATAATAGATAAATGTGTGTGATCTATTTTGTATCACACATGATTTAGCGCTGAGCTTGTTACAAGCCAAGGTTTGCAATAGAATAAAAGTGATATTTAAACAGGGATAGTCTTACCTATACTGCGCGCAGTATAACTCATACTTTGTATGAATTTTTGCTGTATACCCTCTAATAATCAGGAAGATAAAAATGAAATGGGTTTTTTCTAAAATAGTCGCTCTAGCGGGCTTGTTATTAATATCATTTAATGTGGTGGCTGCTGAAAAAATCACTGGATATCGAGGGCAGATTTTTTATTTTATAGATAACCCTGTTTTTTCTCAGAATGCTTATAAATATTACAAAGATGGTGTGTTGTATGTTCAAAATGGAAAAATTTTAGAGGCAGGTGATTATTCTGCCTTAAAAGGCAAATATACCGATAATGTAACCATCGTTGACTACTCAGGGAAATTCATTACGCCTGGGTTTATTGATGCGCATGTTCACTATGCTCAAATGGAGATGGTCGCATCATATGGCGATCAATTAGTTGATTGGCTTGAAAAATACACTATTCCGACTGAAAGAAAATTCAGTGATTATCAATATGCACTTAAAATCGCAAATTTATTTATAGAGCAACTTATCAATAATGGCACAACAACTGCGCAAGTATTCGCCACCATCGCGCCACAATCTGTAGACGCACTTTTCACAGTAGCCAAAGCCCATAATATGCGAATGATTGCTGGTAGTGCATTTATGGATAAAAACACGCCAAGCTATGCTTCAATTACACCTGAGCAGGCCTATGCTAATAGTAAGGGGTTAATTGAAAAATGGAATAATCAGGGGCGTTTGAATTACTCAGTGACACCTCGCTCAGCTTATTTACTAAGTGAAGCTGAGATAGCTGTCGCTACTCGATTGGTTAAAGAATACCCTAACATTCATATTCAGACACATCTGGCTGAAAATATAGAGTCTGTGAACATGGTTCAGAAAATGTTTCCTGGCAAAGGAGACTATTTGGATGTGTATAATTACTATGGACTTGTTACAAATCACTCTACTTTTGCTCACAGTATTTGGATTGATGACAGGGATTTTGAGTTGCTTGCTAAAAAAGGTGGGGCAGCTGTTTTTTGTCCAACATCTAATTTGTTCCTTGGCAGTGGCTTATTCAATATTGGACTAGCTAATAAAAATCATACTAAAGTTGCATTAGGAACAGATTATGCGGCAGGAACAACATTGTCTATTCCCCAAACCATGAATGAGGCCTATAAGGTAACGCAGTTGAGAAAGGCTTTTGCTAAAAACCCAGATGATGTCAAGCCTTTAGATCCATTTGAAAATTATTATATAGCAACATTGGGCGGTGCTCGCGCATTAAATCTTGATAAGTATATTGGGAGTTTCCTACCAGGAAAAGAGGCTGATTTTATTGTATTGAATTTGCAAAGTAGCCCCATTTTGGCGCTTAGAGAAAGCCGTAGTAAAACGCTGAGAGATACCTTATTTGCTATAGAAATCGTGGCAGATGACCGGACCATTTTACATACTTACATTATGGGTGAAAAGCTAAAATAGTAGGTACGTCATCCTGAGCGTAGCGAAGGATCTCAAATTGACCCTATCCGAGCCATACTCAGGCGATCCTTCACTGCGTTCAGGATGACGTATATGCAGTTTGATAGAATAAAAAACAAATTTATCCACAACCTGGAGAGTTACGAAAATTGATGGTTGAAATATATGGTACAAACTGGCAAAGTGATACCTATTAATTTTTAATTAACACAAGGAATGTACCCAATGAAAAATACCCTCCTTCTTACAGCATTACTCTCTATATTATCCACAACAATCCATGCTGATAATGTTGCCCCGACAGCGCCCACAAAACCATTAGCCCCAGCAACACCTGCCACAACCCCAACACCACAACCTCCGCAGGCTATCAATTGCCAGTATCGTATCCCTGCTGAAACAACAAGCATTGAAGAAACCCTCATTTCAAACTGGGCGAAAAAAGCCGCAGTCCAATCTTTTGAATTTTCCCCAACCAAGATTGATGAGGAACTGGTCGTTTTAAAATCCTGCTATACCGATCAAGGCTGGCAAGGCTTTAATGATGCCTTGCAAAAGTCAGGAAATATTAATGCCATTAAAACACAACAGCTATCGGTTAGCAGCCAAGTGGATGGTGAGCTAAAAATCACGCCCGTCAAAGATAATCAATGGAAGGTGACCGTCCCAATTCAAGTGGTGTATCAAAATGATAAAAATAAAATGACACAACTGCTCGCCATTGATTTATTAATCGGACGTAAAATTTCAGGTGACCTTGGGATTATGCAAATGATTGCAACACCCCGAAAAGCTGAAGGGACAACGCCGCCCACCACCCCAACAACCCAGCCCGAAGCATCCCCCATGGCTACCCCTCCTGCATCAGGAACCAACCACTAATCCCAACGGCTTCTCAACAATGCCCACCCTGTGCCAGCAAACGTTTAAGCTTAACCGTTTGCTGGCACAGGGTGTTCTCAGCGGGAGAATCAACATCAAGTCCATGTATGATTTCAGCAATGCTTAACTAAAAGAAAATCAAATGCCTACAAACAGACTGTTTCATTTTATGACAACCTATTACAATACTCCCCTATACATGCTCAATTATCCCTATTTTATCAATATTACCTCTGCCTATCGACTTAAATTAAAAGTAGCTCCCCGAGAATACAGAACAGCCGATGGATCAACCTATCAACGAGACGATCATTTCTTTACTATCTTCCAACTCAGTGAAGACGCACCGGCTACATTGGGTACTTTTCAGTATCTCGTCAATTTTATAGAGCATACTGGCCTCATCTATCAACTCATATTAAATTTTAATGAGCAATATGAGCTGGTCGAAGAACCCATGTTAATGATAAAATACAAGGCAAACGGCCTCAATATTCACCAGTCTTCTGAAGTTCCACCAGAATTACTCGAGTCAGCATTTTTTAATTCAAAATCCATTATCGAAAAACTTGAGAAGAAAATACAAACAAAAATCCAACTACTAGAATCTCCTTTTTATACATTGGTAAAAGAAACAAATCCATTACCCATGGATTGTCCTATTGATTATTATGACCTATTGGACCACATGAAGTGCCAGGAAATAAGTAGGTTACTTCCATCAATCCTGCCCTTAGTCAATGATGAGGGCTATAGGATGATCGCTCTGCTATTGGCCTATGAACAAGCTAGCTTCAATGACCACATTGAGACGCGCCTGATGACCGAAACTGCTGCGCATCAGTCCATCAACAGTAAAGAATGGATGCCAGCATACCTTCACTTAAAACAAGCGTTAAATAGCCTCCAATCAAGTTTTAATACACTAAGCCAAGACAGCACGCCATTTTTTACAAGCTGCTTGACCTCCATGCTTGAAGAAACGGCTAAACTGTTCTTAGAATTAAAACATCTAAACGATTCACATGGACCCCTGTCGTTAATAAGACCCATAAGAGAATTCTACTGTACTGTTTTTACAATTCGAAATTTTCCAAAACGACTAACAGTTGACCCAGAAATAATCGATTGTCTTCAAGATTTAGAAGCGTCAATCATTGAATATTGCGAAGCACTCAATGAATGCTCACCTAAGGGATTCGTTTATAAAAAAACAATGGCTATTGAAAATTTGAAAGATATAGCCTCCTTACAAATCATAGAGAAATTTATCAATCATGTTGAGCTGAATTTAAAAAATTATGATGCCATGCGAGAAACACTTGGCGCTTATCTTAAGGACCTAACAACCCTCTATGTAAAAACATCCAATCTACTGACAATACTACAAAAAGTAGATGCCATGGCGATACCAAGGCGGATTCGTCAAGAAATAGCTGCCATGCCGATGTCAAGGCGGACTGCTCAAGTCAATAAACCGGAGCTCATCGGAGCACGTCAATTATGTCATGCTATCAATACACTTGCTGAAAAATATAATCACATCATATCGATCGATCCCGCCTTTCATGCTCTGCTTGAATTTACAACCAAAACTGAATATGAACTCAATTATCCGCCTGCCATATCTGCAATCAGTCGATTTTTTTCTCATGCGCCGCTACCACCTGGAATACAAGGCTTACAAGACATTGAATATAGCCCTGAAGACTTATCCTCACAGCCCGATCCTTAATGGCAGTGAGGACTATCCTGCCGGGTCCCCATCCCCATCTTCATCATCATAGGACATCACGGTGACTTGGGTGCCTAGGGTAATAAACTCTTCATTCAGCCATTTGGCGGCACTAGGAAACACGCGCACACAACCATGGCTTGAATTATGCTCAGGCACTTCATAGGCAGCATGAATAGTAAACCCGCGGAAAAAATACATACAGTAAGGCATCCTAGCGCCACCCACTGTCTCTACTGGGTATTCCCCAGATTTGCAATCTTCCCCTCGCTTGTTATAAATACGAAAATTCCCAGTGACTGTTCTACAAGGTTTTCCCACATCTTCACAAAAATCCTTACCGCCTGAGGCACTGCCAGTCATCACTCGTTGACCTTGTTCATCATAGGCCGCCCATGCCGATACTTTGGGATCAAAAATAAATTGCTTATGTCCAGATCCCTTGATCTGCAAAGGATAAAACTCCCGACCTCGCTTATCTTTTAAATAAGGTATAGTCCTATGAACAACACCCGCATCATCGGTCACCAAGGTTGATGGATCCACCTCCATGCAAGCATTAAGACCCAAACTAAGCAACGCAATTATCAACAACTTAACCATGAAACCTCATCCTCTCAAAAATTATTTTAAACGCCGATACTTAATCCGTGATGGCCTGGACGCTTCATCCCCTAAGCGACGCTTTCTATCTTCTTCATAATCACTGTAATTCCCCTCAACAAAGACAACTTGAGAATCCCCCTCAAACGCCATCAAATGCGTACAAATTCTATCTAAAAACCAGCGATCATGCGAAACAACAATCACACAGCCTGGGAAATTTAAAATGGCATCTTCTAATGCACGTAACGTCTCAACATCCAAATCGTTACTGGGCTCATCTAACAACAATACATTAGCGCCCCTTTTTAATAATTTAGCCAAATGAACACGATTACGTTCACCCCCGGATAACTGTGACATTTTCTTTTGTTGATCAGCGCCCTTAAAATTAAAACGCCCAACATAGGCCCTAGAAGGCATTTGAAATGAACCAATTTGCATGATGTCATGCCCATCAGAAATCTCCTGCCAAACAGTTTTATTGTCCTCTAAATGATCTCGCATTTGATCAACATAGGCCAATTTAACTGTATCGCCCACTCTAATTTCACCTGAATCGGGCATTTCCTGTTGAGTCAACATTTTTAAAAATGTCGATTTACCAGCACCATTGGGGCCAATAATGCCAAGTACGCCACCCTTGGGCAAATTGAAATTTAAATCATCAAACAACAACCTATCACCAAACGCTTTACGAATATGCTTGCCTTCCAACACCAAATCACCCAATCGTTCACCGGGTGGAATATACAACTCATTGGTTTCATTGCGTTTTTGAAATTCTTTGGAGTTCATTTCCTCAAAGCGTGCCAAACGCGCTTTGTTTTTAACATTTCGCCCTTTAGGTGAGGTTCGAACCCATTCAAGTTCCGCTTTAATCACCCGTAAATGAGACGCTTCTTGTTTACCCTCACGCTCCAGTCGTTCATTTTTTTGCTCAAGCCATGCCGTGTAATTCCCTTTGTATGGGATCCCCTCACCCCGATCCAGCTCTAAGATCCACTCAGCCGCATTGTCTAAGAAATATCTATCATGGGTAATTGCAACGACGGTCCCTGTGAACTCTTCTAAGTAGCGCTCAAGCCAGGCGACACTCTCTGCATCCAAGTGATTCGTTGGCTCATCGAGTAATAACATATCTGGATGGGATAACAACAAACGACACAAAGCCACTCGACGGCGCTCTCCACCCGACACTTTGCCAACGATGGCATCCCAATCAGGTAAGCGCAGGGCATCCGCTGCGATGTCTAATTGCCTGTCAAGATCCCAACCGCCCCCCATTTCAATGGCATGTTGTAAATCACCCTGCTCTGCCAACAAGCTATTCATTTCATCATCGCTCATGGGATCAGCAAAGCGCATACTGATTGCATCAAACTGTGCTAATTTTTGTTTCATATCAGACACGGCTTCTTCAACCACTTCCCGAACCGTTTTCGTTAAATCGATCTCCGGTTCTTGAGCCAAATAGCCGATTTTAATACCCGCAGCGGCCCTTGCCTCGCCCTCATGCTGCTTGTCAATGCCCGCCATGATCCGAAGTAAGGTTGATTTTCCAGAACCATTAATACCTAAAACGCCAATTTTAGCGCCTGGTATAAAACTCAAAGAAATATCTTTCAATATGAACCGTTGATTTTCTACAATTTTAGAAACCCGATTCATGGTAAAAATGTATTGCGACATAAATGCTCCGATTTTCAAACCCAATCAATAATCACTTTTCCAGATTGACCTGACTCCATCAGCTGAAAAGCCTGCTGATAATCATCCAATGGAAAGTGGTGTGTCATCACCGGTGAGATATCCAACCCACTTTGAAGCATGGCGATCATCTTATACCATGTTTCAAACATTTTCCGACCGTAAATCCCTTTAATCACCAAACTCTTAAAAATCACCTGACTCCAATCAATGGCTGTTTCTTGTGGGGGAATTCCCAATAAAGCAATATGGCCACCATGGTTCATGACTTTGACCATATCATTGAGCGCCATTGAATTGCCGCACATTTCCAATCCCACATCAAAACCTTCCAACATCCCTAAATCATCCATCACCTGACTAATTGATTCATTTTTAACGTTAATCGCGCGTGTAGCACCCATTTTTCGCGCTAATTCTAAACGATGATCATTCACATCGGTAATGACAACATGACGCGCACCAATATGACGAAGAATTGCGACCGCCATGATTCCAATGGGGCCTGCGCCTGTAATTAACACATCCTCACCAACGACGTTAAAAGCCAAGGCACAGTGCGTTGCATTACCAAAAGGATCAAGAATGGCGGCTTGATCCCCTGAGATGTCATCGGGCAGGGTCAATACATTCGTAGCCGGTAATGCCAAATACTCTGCAAAACAACCCGGACGATTAACGCCAACACCTAAGGTATTCCGACATAAATGCCGTTGGCCTGCACGACAGTTCCGACAAAGACCACAGGTCAAATGACCTTCTCCTGAAACCCGTTGACCTGGTTTTAAACCCTTCACCTGGCTGCCAATGGCCTCTATTTTACCATAAAATTCATGTCCCACGGTCATGGGCACAGGAATAGTCGCTTGTGCCCATGCATCCCATGAATAAATATGAATATCGGTCCCACAGATGGCTGTTTTTTCAATTTTGATGAGTACCTCATCCACCCCATAATCAGGGATTGCGATGTCTTCGAGCCAAATACCCCGCTCACGTTTCGCTTTAACCAAAGCCCTCATGCGACTCTCCTTTCAATGACACCCAATTCACACCCTACTTTTTCAAAAGCGGCAATGGCTTTATCCAGATGATGCAATTCATGGGCTGCCGACATTTGTGTGCGGATCCGTGCCAGGCCTTTAGGCACCACAGGAAAAGAAAACCCAACCACATAGATCCCTTCTCTCAATAATAACTCAGCCATTCGAGAAGCCACCACGGCATCCCCCAGCATCACAGGAATAATGGGGTGCTCCCCAGGAATCAGTTGAAAGCCTAATTGAGTTAACCCATTCCGAAAATACAAGCTATTTCGCTTTAGCTTCTGCAATAATTCACGATGACTATCTAGAAGATCAAGCACCACGATAGAGGTCTCAGCAATGACAGGGGCTAAACTATTTGAAAATAAATAAGGACGTGATCGTTGTCGTAACCAGTCAACAATGACCTGGTTGGCTGCAGTATATCCCCCAGAAGCCCCACCCAAAGCCTTCCCCAAGGTTCCCGTCAGGATATCAATGTGTGATGACACACCAAAATGTTCTGGCGTACCACGGCCTGTTTCACCCATGAAACCCACCGCATGAGAATCATCCACCATGACCAGGGCATCATATTTTTCGGCCAATTCACAAATATCGGGTAAATTCGCCAAAGTCCCATCCATGGAAAAAACACCATCCGTTGCCACCAATCGAAAACGGGCATCGCGGGCATTGATTAATTGTGTTTCTAAATCCTTCATATCATTATTGGCATAACGAAAGCGTTGGGCTTTACACAATCTGATGCCATCGATGATGCTGGCATGATTGAGTGCATCACTGATGATTGCATCTTCAGGACCCAATAAGGTTTCAAACAATCCCGCATTGGCATCAAAACAAGATGAATATAAAATAGTATCTTCCATTCCTAGAAAAGTACTTATTTTTTTCTCAAGCAATTTGTGCGGTGTTTGGGTCCCACAGATAAAACGAACAGACGCCATACCATAGCCAAAACGCGCCAATGCGCGCTGACCTTCTGCGATAACCTCAGGGTGATTGGCAAGGCCTAAATAATTATTAGCACACAGATTGACAACCTCATGATCGTTCACTTTAACCATGGCCTGTTGTTGACTGGAAATCACCCGTTCTGGTTTAAATAATCCTTCGTCCTTAATTTTAGTCAGCTCATGTTGCAAAAAATCAGTGAAACGGTCTTGCATAGCACTCTCCTTAGCAATCAATAAAATGTTGCGCACTATACCAAATTTTAGACAATTTCACTATCACACATCGCAGAATTTATGAATTCTTGCTAAAATGCCCACAACGTTTTAACCTACGCAACTATTTACTATGGTGAACTTCATGAGTAACCCATCCAAACGTCTCAATCTGATTAAACAGCAATTACGCACCGGCGATGTCCTTAATGAAAAAATTTTGGCTTTATATGACCAAATTCCCCGTGAAGACTTTGTAGAAGAGGAATTTAAACCCTTTGCCTACTCTGATCTGCAACTTCCTTTAGCACACCATCAACGGATGCTTACGCCGCTTGAAGAAGGGAAAATATTGCAAGCATTGAACTTAACAGGCCAAGAAATTGTCCTGGAAGTGGGTACAGGCAGTGCGTTTTTTACAGCCCTTTTAAGTCGTCTCTGCAAGCAGGTTATCAGCATTGATTATTATGCTGACTTTACAACAACAGCCCGCCAAAAATTAGCAGCACATTGTTGCACCAATGTAGAATTACACACCTTAGATGCCTGCAGGGGTTGGGTTGATAAAGCCCCCTATGATGTGATGGTCTTCACTGGAGCACTTGAATCACTCCATGAAACGCATCGCCTTCAATTAATTCCAGGCGGTAAATTATTTGCCATTATTGGGAAAGAACCCGCGATGCAGGGCCAGTTACATCGTCTTGATCATCAAGGGGTTTGGCAAATGGATGTCCTGTTTGAAACCAGCATTCCTCCTTTAATCAACAACCTAGCCCCAATCAATTTTGTTTTCTAGGATAGTTTTAAATGAACAGAAAAATTAGGTGGCTTAACCTCAGGCATCACCCATTGAGGTTAAAAAGCCTTCTCTGCTTGGTTCTCATCTCCAGTATCAGTTCATTGGTCCATGCCACTGATCTCATGGATGTTTATCACCAAGCCCTAGACAATGATCCCACCTTTAAAGCCGCCTATAGCACCTATCTATCAACGGCAGAATCAATCCCTCAAGCCCGTTCAGCACTATTGCCCCAAATCACCTTAGGTGCGCTTTCCAGCCGAAATTACATCAATGTGGATGTCGCCGTGCCTGGCGGACTCAATGGTCCTGAATCCTACAATGCTAACCTTTGGAAAGTCAGTGCCTCCCAAGCCATCTTCAACTATCAATCCTGGGCGAAAGTTCAACAAGCAAAAGCCTCGGTGAAGGCAGCCCAAGCCACCTTTAATAATGCAGCACAAGATCTCATTTTACGAACAGCAAAAGCCTATCTTGATGTCCTTTTTTCGAAAGATACCCTCAATTTTGCAGAAGCAAAAAAACGGGCTAATCAACGTCAACTGGACCAAGCGCAACAACGGTTCAATGTGGGCCTTGATGCCATCACTTCTGTTTATGAAGCCAAAGCGGCCTATGATCGATCCATTGCTGAGGTTATTTCTGCAAAAAATAACCAAATCAACCAAAATGAAAATCTTCGCAAACTGACCAACCACGTTTATGACTATTTATCGCCGCTAAGAGACAGTAAAATCCCACTTATTAAACCCGAACCGAATAATGTAGATGAATGGATAGCCACCGGTTTGAAACAAAATTACAATTTATTTTCAGCAAAATTTAATTTACAAGCCGCCCGTGAAAATATCAAAGCACAAGCTTCCGGATCATTGCCCACCCTAGCACTGCAAGGAAATGGTATTCAAACCGTCACCAGTGGCGGGAACAATAATTTTTTTGTTCCCAACCGAGAAACCACAGCCAATGTTGCTATCGCCCTCAATTTTCCCGTATTTCAAGGGGGCCTCATCATAGCCAACACCAAACAAGCCCAATATAATTTTCAAACCTCCAACGAGCAACTCGAAAAAATATATCGAGATGTTGTGGTCAATAGCAGCATTGCATTTAATACGATTATCGCTAACATCAGCAAAGTAAAGGCTGATAGACAAACCGTTATTTCCCAACAAAATTCATTAGACAGCACGGATGCACAATTTCAAGTCGGCACTCGCACCATGGTTGACGTGGTCAATGCCCAACAAAAGTTATTTGAAGCCCAAGAGCAACTGGCCTCTGATCAATACAACTTAATCAATGCCACGTTAAATTTAAAATATTTGGCGGGCTCACTGAGTGTAAGTGACCTTGAAGAAGTCAATGCATGGCTTTTGACAACACGCATTGGGGGATTACGACCCGGTTAACGCACGCAGTATAAATATACCTTCCACAGATGAGTTTTAGGTTTGTATGCTATTGCTTTTTCCGTTCAGGTTATCTTTAAAAACTCGCAATAGAGTAGACTATTACTCGCTTTTAAAGATAACCTGAACAAAAAAATCAAATCGCCTAAAAACCTAAAACTCA
>CANJHO010000064.1 GCA_947474165.1 Legionellaceae bacterium | reverse complement strand
CTTTATCTGAATAGGTTATTTCAGACTCAAGCTTACCTAAAAAAGATATAAGTTCATGTTCTAATTTTTCAAAACCAATTGCCGGGGCAGGGGCTTTTATTTTTGCCCCTGAAATATCTAAATCGGATAGGCCTTGATCAGAAGAATCAACTAATAAAAACGAGGGTTTAAATACCTGCTCTTTTCTGGTTCCTGGTCGTCTAAGTGTCATACAGTAAGTATGGGAGCCCTGAGCACTGATAACAAAATGAGGTTTATCACTCAAATGTAAGCGCAGTGAATCCCCCGCAGCAACGATGGCACGACGAGGGCTAGCGGTATATGTTTTTGTAGTTGGTGAAAACAGAACGACCTTATATCCTTCTTTCTCATTACCAAAGAAACGAAAGGTTTCTCGTGCCTGTAAATGTTTTGATTGTAATGGATGTGAATGCTCTACACCCAGCCTATGAATGCTTTTTTCCAATTTATCTGCTTCCGAGTCATACTCGGGTATGTCCACACCAAGCTTATCCGCTCTTCGTTTGATGTCTATATTCATCGGATCCTCACGTAAATCAAATTGTTGATCTACGATAATTCCCTTAGGGCTCACTTTAGAAAATAAATCAAAACCATGTCCATGCAAATATTCGCCTAGAGCCTTTCTATTGGGCCCATTATAAATATGAAGCCTCAATTCCAAACTAGGCATCCTAATGGCTGATATATTGGAAGGTCCTTCGCCATTTTGCGAGAGATTCAGATCATAACCACCCAAACTAATGAGGACTACCTTCATAAATCCTATTTGATGATCGATTGTTTTACATGCAATTTCACTTAGCCACGTGCGGTTAGCTAATACTCCTTGAATCATTTTTTTCTGATTATGTAAAGAAGACAACACATCAAAATATGGAGCGACCAATTTCTCCAAAAGAGTCGCTCTTAAGGCTGTTTTATCAGAAGTACGCTCTAACAGACTCATATTTTTAATTGCAGCTTCAATATCAAGCCGCAATATATCAGTGCACTCGGTAAATTTAGTTGCTACTGGCCTGAATTTTTCTAAAGATGGAGCACATTGATTAAATGCTTGAAATGCAAATTCTAGCTCCACCAAACTTAAGACAATTTTTTCTATGTCGTCTTGTCTAAAATTTTGCTGTAACAAAGGATATAACGCTTTAATTTCTTGCGTGTAATACAGCGCGCTAAATCGAGCCGTTACTGCTTCGAGATCCATCGGATTTACTCTATTGAATTGAACTAAAGCCGCTTTAAATTCACTCGGCCAATTTGGATCTGATTCTAAGAGTTCAACATCAGCCAACATTTCATCAGCAATAGCAGAAAGCTCATCTTGGGGCAGGACTCCTTGCTCTGGATAATCACCTTGTACTTTAAACGCTTTGGCAAGCACAGTGAGCGCACCTTTGTTTCTAAAATACTCTGGAGTCATATATAAATCTAAACCATAATTTTTCATATGCGCCATCAGAGTGTTTGTCACCCCACTAAAATGTGGTGATACACCTTTAAAATTAAAATTGAGACCATATCGACATCGATTAAAAAGAGCCGATAAATTTTCTTCTTCAACATTAAAGTAAAATTCCACATTTATATTAGGCTCTCGATGTTGCAGTGTCTCATGATACAAGTGCATTAATTTTTGTACTTTAACGTCATTTGATATTTTTGCATGCATGATCTTAGTAATCATATGATCAATTTTTCCCTCAGATGTATTTTCACCATATGCCTGCTGAAACATATCAGCTAAAAGATCTGGTGTGTACCTATCCGTAGGAGTGGAGCCAACAATGATCACTTTTCTATTGGATCCTTTTTCTTTAAATGCCTTTGCCAAGGGCAAAGCAAATTTCTCAATACCTTTAAATGGTCTAATAATTCCAAAGCAAAGAAAATTCCCCTCTCTATCAGCAAGCGGCTTTAATTCCTCAAATTTCAATTTTTCAATCGTAGTGGGTATGGGTACCACGCTCACTTTACTGGATTTTACATAACCTTTAATGATCGCAGAACGTGACTCGGCGCTTTGCTTATCGTTTTGATCTACAAAACAAACTCCAATTGCATGCTCAAAATATTTATCCCAATTTTTGACAACTTCTTTTTGCGCAGCTATAGACCATTTAGCATATTCTAAGCAAGTTATAATAATTTCAACTCCCTCTTGCGCTAACTTCGCTAAATGTTCATGCTTTATTGTTCCTCCTGTTGTCACTTTGAAAGTGTCATCACCATTCATTATTAAATGAAATACAGCAGGATGTTTTTGATGTGTCGCAAGAACTTGTGCTAATATTTGATCGCCAGTGAGAGCTTTATCTTTAAGAAGAGTACTTTCTATCCTATGAGCATTTAAAGTGCTAACAATAGACTGGGCGTAATCAACATCGCCTGTTTTAGGTTGATCTGAAGGGGCCGTACAAATAAAAACAGCTTTACCAGTAAAATTAATCGTTGGCATACCCTTATTTCCTCTTTAGATCAGTAATAAATTTATTAAAGGTTGTTACATTTCAATACCCGGTATATCGCTACTTGTCAGCGGCATCTAGAACCTTCGTGCAACGGATAAGCGTGTTGTACACAATAAACTAAGTAACGCGAAATCGATAATTAAATATCAAATGAAGAGGGATCTACAGGTAACAACCTATCTTTGGAAAAAAGAGATTTAACTCAATTTCATAAAACTCAGCATACGTCAGTGCAATTAACCCAGCAACAAGCCACCTGTCTTAAGCTAGTGGCAGAGGGCCAAACCTCAAAAGAGATAGCACGTTCAATGAATATTTCTTTTAGAACAGTTGAGGGATATATTGCTGATCTTATCGAAAAATTGGGATGTACTTCTAGTAAAGATTTAATTGCGTTGTATCATAAAAAGCCTTAATTCATTGAGCTGAGCTTAATTTGTTATATAATGTGGTCGGATGTTTACGTCAGACATAGTAGAGAAGAACGATGCTTACACAAAAAATTCCTCAAGATTATCAGCATACATCACCAGCTGGCGCTGAAGTCAGGTTACTGATGAATAACCACTTAGGTGGTATGGCACATTGCACATTAAAAAAGGACATAATTTCTAAAATTGTTCGCCATAACACAGTAAGTGAGTTTTGGTTTATTATTTCTGGGAAAGGCGCTATTTGGCGTAAGTCTGAAAAACAAGAGGCCATCACAGCTCTTGAAGCAGGCATCAGTATTGATATTCCTTTAGGTACCGATTTTCAATATCGAAGTGATGAAAGTGATTTGGTTTTTATTTGCGTGACTATGCCTCCATGGCCGGGCCATGATGAAGTAACCTACCTGGAAAAAGGAGCTTGGACGCCTTCCTGCTGATTGATAAGAAAAAATAAATATTCTGGGCTTTTGAAGGCATCTTTACATTGGTATGAACCAGTTTAAGAGCGAGGGGTAATTTTCAGCCGGTTTGCTCCCGCGCCAACTAATAAATTGCATGCTGGTTTTTAATTCAAGACTTGTTAAATCAAAATTAAATTATGGGGGAGGATAGTGTTAGGATTGGGACTTCTTGTGGATCTCCAAACATACGTCTGATCATCGCTTTCATCGTTCTGGCTCCCCTTAGTTCTTTATTTTCTAGTGGAAGATTGGTTATTGGACTCATATTGCTACCTTCAAAGTGTTTAGTAATTGCGCTTCTTTCATACATATAACCATCTGCAGCGGAAACAGGATCAAGCATAATGCACAAGGTGAGAGGGCATTTAACTTCATCAGGTATTTCTATAGTTATTGCATTTTCATTGTACCAATACTCTTTGGTGACAGTTACGGGAGAAGAGGTATAAACACTTACTGAGACTGGAGTAATGGGCTGAACAGAAGCGCTTCGAGCAGCCGAAGCGGCACTCCTTGGTTCACTCAATCGTGGGTACCCTTCTATAGATTGGGGTATTTCTTGAGGATATTCTAAGTATCTTAAGTCAGAAAAACCTTCTTCTGCAATAGTTAAGCAATGGCTTTGAATCCAATCAGCATCAAGAGGTTTCACCAGGGTTTTAGGAGGCATCTCAACTGGCGCAGCTTTACGCCAGAAAGAGAAAAATGGTTTTGCTACTGGTTGGGCACGGAGTGCGTTTAAATAGATTTTTTTAGCAATACACTCTTGAGTCAGTGCAGTAAACGCGGCATTGACATTGTGACCATTGAGGGCGCTAACCTCAAAGTAAAGATGTCCCAATTTATTCACAAGTGCATGAACTTTATTAAGTTGAAATCGTTTGCGGTCGAAGAGTGATTCCCTTCCTTCTAATAAATCGGACTTATTAGCCAAAAACATTATTGGCACAAAAAGAAACTCTACTGATCGTCCAATCTCCCAATAAATTGAGGATAAATGATCAATTAATTCCATCTCAAGAGGATTAAATACCACAACAATAGCACCACCGGTGTATCTATGCAGATTCAAAGGGTGTCCGTGTTTATGTATGCGCCCACGGTTTATTAAGGTTAATTCGATTTCTTGCATTGAGCCATAATATTCCGCCTTGAGGGTTGTGCTTCTATCTGTAGAACTACTCAGCCGCTGATGAGTAACTCGCTCTATGATAGAACCAACACCCGATCCAGGTGGGCCTATGCAAATTAATTTGAATGCTGGCATAGAAGTGTACCTTTATTTTAATTAAAATATGTTTGTCTACAAACAACAAATCAAGTAGGAGGAAGGCTGGAAGTTTGAACTGCTTCATCTATAATTTGATTAAGCTCAGCACTATTAAGTTCTCTTCCAATATACCTCTAAATTTGTTTTCATTGTAAGCAGAGTGGTTATTTTTGTCAATTTTTATGAGGTCTGGGACAAGGCTCTTTTATGGCGCTTAAACTGATTGTCATGGTAAAAAAATATGGTATATAGATCATCGCTTGAGTTATTCTAGAATCGCAAGCTTAATGATTAGAAATGCTCCGCAAAATAGCCTCCCCATGGTTAATCAGCACGGATAAATGGCCCTCATTCTTAAAAAAGGTCAATTGAGCGTTAGGGATTAACTTCGCATAAAGCTTCGCATGGCCTGCAGGCGCTTGCTTATCTAGGTCACCTTGCCAAATGGTTACTGGACATTGGATATCCTCTACATTAAACCCCCATGGCTTTAAGGTTAATTGAACTTCTTGGGATGCACCGGCTACCCCGTTTCTAAAGGCCTCTAGCGTTGTTTCAATAAACGCACCATCGCGAAAAACCACTTGGTCAACTTCAGGCATTTGTTTCATCATTTGTTTGACCATGTTCGGTTTCCTCAGCATTATCGATATCAGCTTCACCATGCCTGTGGCTATCCAAGGCATGATTTTAATCGCACTATTGATGATACGTTGGCCCTGGGACAAACTTGCTGTGGCGTCAGGATGCTCAAGGGGGGCCATGCCAGCAACAATGGCGGCTCCGTGCAATCGATGTGGGATTTTATACGCACAGGCGGCAATAAAGGGCGCACCACCCGAATGGCCTATGATTGAAAATTTTTCGATTCCTAGATAGTTTGCCAATGCTTCAACATCATCTACCCATGAAAGAATACTTCGATGTGGATCAATAGAAGACAATCCCATGCCTGGTCTATCAATACCAATCAATCGATAATGATTCGATAGGGCAAATGTTTCTAAATGCTTCGCTTCAAGTCGACTGCCCGGTAGCCCATGAAAATATAAGATAGGTTGACCTGTTGGTATCCCATATTCTGCAAAACCAAGTTGTCGGCCATCGGTTAAGGTCATGGTTAAAGAATCACTGGCTATTTTATTTTTTTTCATCACAGAACCTCTTATTAAGACAAATTACGCTCAGAAAATACACGAATCGCCCCAACTAAATATTCAGCTAAATCAGGGTGATATCGATTGTAAAACGACCGATAATCAGGATGATCAAGATACATATCTGCAAGTCCTATATATGTTTCTTTGGTGGGGGTCCAAAAATGACTGACCCACGCATAATGCCTTTGTACCAAGGTTTGCACTTCCTCTGAGTCTACTTTTAGGTGGTTATGAACCGCCATTGCCAAATCTTGATTTAATTGTTCTCCTTCCCCTTTAAACTTCTCCCAATTGGTTTTTTTCCAGTGGACTACTTTTTGCCAGCTCTCATCAATTTGTTGCTGAGAGATAACACCTTTATCTAGCATGTATTGTTCATGTTCTTGTTGTTTTTTGGGGTCAAAACCGTCATACATTTCTGCATCACGCATGGTTAATTTTCCTCTAAGATGTGACATGGTTTTATCAATCGTCTTGATGAGTGTTGCTGTTTGTTCAAAACTCGATTGAAGAATGGATTTATGTGTTTTCAATGACTCGAGCTTATCGAAATCATCGCTCTTTAAAATCCGCCGAATATCAGCTAACGGCATGCCCAGCTCACGGAAAAATAAAATTTGCTGCAGCATTAAAAGCTGCTCTTTTTCATAATAACGGTATTGATTTTCACCATAAAAAGCAGGTTTTAATAAATCAATTTTATCATAAAACCGAAG
This sequence comes from Legionellaceae bacterium, assembly GCA_947474165.1. GTDB lineage: Bacteria > Pseudomonadota > Gammaproteobacteria > Legionellales > Legionellaceae > CANJHO01. The sequence continues at coordinate 10,982 of CANJHO010000064.1, read as the reverse complement.
CGTTCGAGCACTCACGCCTGAGAGGCTAGCTAATTGTTTTACTGTGTAACGCATGAGTGTCTCCTCTAACTGACCTGGCTACGATAAAGGATGACGTAACGGCAAGGTCAATCACTATTTCAATCTGATAGCAATTCATTGGTTCCTGCCTGATTTTTAGTGATTGTATAAGAGGTTGTCACACCAATTGCAGACAAAAAATCAGGCTCATGAGAGATTATCAGCAGGGCACCTGGGTATGTTTTTAAAACTTGAATAATGTGGTCCTTGGTTTCCAGATCCAAATTATTGGTGATTTCATCAAGAATTAACAGCTTCGGCATCATAGCGGCTATCTGGGCTAGTGATAGCCGGGCTTTTTCACCACCAGAAAGGGTTGAAATGCTGGCATTGATTTCTTCATTTTTACGGAATAAAAAATCGTTCAAATGTTTTCTAATGTCAGCATGTGACCAATGGGGTACACAATCATGCATCGTATCCAGTACTGTTTTTTTAGTATCGAGGGTTGAATAATGTTGATCAAGGTAGCCGATGTGCTCCCGTTTTAATAGATGCCAATCGCCGGTTTTGACGACGTTCGGATCATCTAAAATAGCTTTGAGCAATGTGGATTTTCCTGAGCCATTATCCCCGTTAATGGCGATTCTTTCGCCGGTGGTTATTGATAAATTGATTGATGTTAAAATAGGATGCTCAAATCCAATGCTACCATCATTGATAGATACCAGGACCCGTCCACTTTCACCGGCCTGGATAGAAAACGTAGGTTTGATGATGTCTGGCGCTCTTAATTCAGATAACCGTTCGGTTAATGCGTCGCGCTGATGTTGAATTGCATTTTTTTTACGCCCTGATGTATCCTCACTACGATGTGCTTTGGTACCAGAAACAATCGTTGGCCATTTCCGACGCTCGATATTTTTTTCGCCAGAAATACGGCTATTTTTTGCGCGAGTTTGTTCTTTCATCAATGAACGATGGGTTTCTTTCTTTTGTTTTGAGAGTAGGGCGAGTTCTTGCTCGATCAATTGATAACGACGCGCCAACTCATGCCTATAATCATCATATGATCCAGAAAATACGCGAACCCGGCCTTGATCAATATGCCAGATTGTATCAACGGTATTACGTAGCAATTCAACATCATGCGTCACAATGATAAGCGTTCCATGAAATGATTGGAGCATCCGAATCAGCGAGCGGCGATTTTTTTGGTCGAGATGATTGGTTGGCTCATCTAATAATAAAATATTGGGCAAGCAAGACAATGCTTCAGTTAGTTTTTGGTTAAATCGCTGTCCACCACTGAATGCATCGAACTGTTCAATCAATTGGGGAACGTAACCTACAACTAGATCATCAGGGAGTACTAACTCACCATCAGTAGGCTCCACGAGGCCTTGCAGCATCTGCAACAACGTTGATTTACCACTTCCATTTTGCCCAATAATCGCAATACGCTGGCCATAAAAAATCGTCTCGTAAAATTTATCAAAACAAAGTTTGTGGGGAAGTGCTAACTGGATGTTCTTAAATTGTATAGGTTGATGGGTCATATCAATCTCTCTTAAGTCAGGGCGTGATGCTTGTATTAAAAATAGTTTTTAATTAATGCCCAGTGCTTGGGCGAACTTAAGGTAGTGTATTCATGACTTGATAAACCTCGTGTTAATGAAAGGCTGACGGCTGAATTGTTTTTATATTATACTAATTGTTGATTTTGGTCAAGCAGAAGTAGTGCCTACGGTATTGAGCTTGTTATGTTTAGGGCTATCTTCGCTTGGCGCACCCATGTCCGCAGCTGATCCGACACTGGAATCAGTGGCTTGAAAAAACCTATCCTGGTCGCAGCGCACTGCCGCGCTTTCGCGGGGCGACGCGTTTCTGAGTATGGTTTCTAACTCGGTCAGATTAGCGGCGCTCAACAGGACGTCTACTCCGGTACTCATGAATCCCCAAAAATCGATCGAGCTCTTGTTGTTCTTCCATAAAGACTTAAATTCATCAAACATTTTATTGGTGACTTCATCCTTAATGTCGTCCCAGATGGCTTCTGCTGAATTTTGGTTCTTCGGTTCTTTAATTTTTGCTATTAATTCCAGTAGGTTCTGATGTCCCTCTGGTGCATTGGCAAGGCCTCTCAAATAAGCCATCGCGGTCTCGTTGACGACAATCTTAAGCTTTCTTCCAGCCCCTTCGAGAGTAATAAAGCTAATCTTCACTTCTGGGTGGACCCCGCACAGTTTCTCCATTATTTTATTAAAAGTGCCGGGTTTGCAGATAGACAGGTCGTTGGGCTGATTGTTGTCAACGCCAGCTTCAGATATATTGTCACCCCGTTGTATTTCATAGAGGCCGTTAATCAACAAATTTTTTGCGTCATTAAGTGCGCCGATCCGCTTTTTTTCGTCATGTATAGCAATCCATGCAAACGCTAACAGCTGCCCCGTAGATACCTTAGAGAGTGGGTCGGTAAAAGAGTAATTTGGTGCGGTTATTCGTGGCAAGCATCGCTTTGCTGCCGCGATTTCCAGGGAATTGCCCCGTACAGCAGTGAGCCATTTGGATATATTTTTAATTATTTTATCTAGCCCATTGCCAGCGATTTTAGTGCCATAAAGAGCGGTTAGATTTTTTGCTGACTGCGATACGGTTTCGTGAACACTCGCGGTATGTGTGCTCTGAGTTGGATTAAATGCTTGCCTAGGTAGGGTTCTCAGTGCTACGGTTTGAGGTGCGCCGGCTTGAGGTATTCCGTGAAGTATTTCTCGGTCAACGTAAGCACTAAAACGAGCGCGCCCCACTGATACATGTTGTCCGAATACCCTTTCCATTTCTCTATCCCATTCGCAAATTCTGATGATTTCATTAAAGTGTGCTCGGGTAAGGCGATGAGAGGGGATTCTTCCCCAAATATGGCAAGACATGCTGGCGGCGTGCGTTATTGCAACGCTCACAAAAACGCTTTGCGCTGTCTCGGCAGTTAATAAGCCTGCATCCTTGAGTGTTTCAATGGCTAAAATGAGGTATTTTAGTTTTTGGTGTCCCGCTACGGTATTACGATTAGCCTGCGCTGCCCTACCAGTTAATAGGCCTGTGCGGTTGAGTAGAATAAGAGCGGAAGCAACCTTTTCGGGTTTTTGGTGTCCCGCTACAGCATTACGATTGGCCTGCGCTGCCTCACCAGTTAATAAGCCTGCATCGTTGAGTCGAATAAGGGCGACAGCAACCCCTAATGGATCTTGGTGTCCCATCACGGCATTAAAATTAGCCTGCGCTGCCTCGCCGGTTAATAAGCCTACGTCGTTGAGTTCTTCAAGTGAGCGAGCAATGCACGCATATTGATATCCCACCACGGTATTAAAATTAGCGTGCGCTGCCTCGCAAGTTAATAAGCCTGTGCCGTTGAGTACAGTAATGGATTTCACAAGCGATGTAGCCGAAAAATAAGTCAGGGATAAAATAAACCATCGTTGAAAAAACCAGGTCTTATTAAAAAAAGCATTGCAAACAGCAAATGCTGAATCCGGTGACAGGGCGTTTTTGTCGTATTTTATTAAGGCGGTGCTCAGGGCGCTAGGGTAAAACCATTTTTTATATCGCGGCAGGGCGTTATAGTCATCTAGTAGTCGATCCAGGTCTTTTTTGTTTTCATCGCTAATCATGCTTGGCATTTTAGTTGCTCCAATTGGGTTATCTAGCGCCCCCGTAATTCATCGGTGCGGCCTTTAAAAATAATTAGCCATTCAAATGAAAGGCTAATTTTTAAGATCCAAAACGCATCCGAACGCCAATTTGATCACAATAATAACACGATGAATCTTTTTTGTATATAAATTGGCGCTAGAACATTTTCATGATAATGGCCTTTCTAATAACAAACAAAACCCATTCTGCTCGTATAAAACACGTTGTGTGATTATATCATTCATGTATAATGAGTCCAACTGGTCAAAGAGAGCCTATTCATGCCAAAAATTAACGAGCCGAATTCATCAGGGCCGCAAGAAAAAGATCAAATAACTTTTAATGAAGATAAGCTTCTTAAAAATACGATGGATACAGCACGGATAGTCGCTAATATTCCATCTCCTTTGGGACCTGTCGCGAAATTTTCGATTAAAGCGGTTGAAAGAAGCGCAGCATTATACAAAGACGGGCATAAAGAGATTGGTTTGGCACAAAATATTACCTGTTCCCTAGTCGGTGGCGTGGCGCAGTTTTCTGTAATGGCCCCTATAGTGTCTGCTGTAGGGACGCTTTCAGGACCTGCGGCTCCTGTGACTTGCGCGGCTACTAGTATCGTGCTCTCTAAACTAACCGAGCCCGTGGGGGAAGCCGCGCGTGATTTATGTCATGGGGCGTTTGATCTGGTTAAGCAGGCTAGAACAGCAGCAGCTGAACATCAGGATAGCTCTACTTCAGGAGAGATTTTAAAGCAACAGATAGCGGCTCTTCGTCCTGCTAAAATAGATCGCTGCTATCCCGTTAGTTCGTATAGTTCAACATCAAGCCATGATAAACAATCTCACCACGAAGCGGCAAAGTGTTTAGAAACGAAGGCGGCTATTTCATCACAAGAGGTACTTTTAGAAAAAAATAGTCAAGTACCTCGAGTCGTACGCGAGGAAGTTAGGTACTCAACCTTAGCTACCGAAATGTTAGCGGAGCGGCGAATGAAGGCGCTCTCTACCGTCAAGGAGGGGCTTCAAGGACAAATGCCTAACGTCTTAGATCATTTCAGTAAAGTAGCTTCTGGAGATAGATTAGCAAGTTTGGTAGCTGGCGCATTTACACCTCAGCCTGCTTTCGATCGAACAATTAAAGGATTCCAAGCATCGGCTTCTGCGATGTTGGTTCTTACACATCCTGAATCAACGCCAGTTTGTGTGAAACCTAACGTTTTTGTTTCGCCTAGAGAGACATGTTCAAAAACCACGCGTTTTGGTTCACCTTTTTCTGATATTGCACGTACAATAAATCAACATACGGGTATTCATGATAGCCGCAGAGGACATATTGATAGATTGGCTAACTCGTCAACTGCATCTACGTCCGCATGCTCTCAAGGCACCCCCGGGGTAAATAGACATGCCATTTTTTCTCAAAAGAATGCTTCAAGTTATCTTACCCAAGGTTTTAATTCGTCTATAAATAGCACAACCAATCATTTTGACCGTTCAGTAGGGGAAATAAAATATCGTGTAGAGAATAGGGGTTTTTGTAAAAAATAAAATGTGCTGTTCGAAAATCGTTTGGGGTGATAGCGCTTTTCCTAATTTATTTTATTCAGAGTTCAATTTAGCCTCAAATGATTTAAAAATATCACGAATTAAAACCGGTTGTTCCATCCAAGGAAAATGACCTGCATCGGGAATACTGATTATTTCTATGTTATTCCGATGGAACCGTGAGTCTTGTTGAAAAAGACTTATAGGTGTTAAGAAATCATGACTTCCACCTACAATCATTAGCGGTACTTTTTGGGGAATCCATTTGATGGTTGCATAGTTTTTAGAACCTTGGGTATGCCACCAATAACCAGTATCAACATTAAATTTGAGGTCTTCTATTAATTTGACGCCCATCTTTAAATTATTTTCTGAAAAACAATAAGGTACTCCTGCTAAATAAAGATCTCTTGTTGTATTAGTCGTAGGATTATTTAAAAATGCTGTTAAATAGGCGGCTCTTGAAGGTAGTTTATATATTTTAATAAGTTTTTCTACTTCATCCGAATTAAGCGAGGGCACTGAGTTTAAAATTACCAAACCCCTTGATATTTCTTCTAATTGTGGAAAAAAGAGGGGGAAGTAGCCACCAAATGAATGACCAACAAGTATTGGGTTTTTGAATTTATGTACTGCTGCAAGAAGATAATTCCCCCAATTTGCATATGCTTCATTGGGCTCAATGTGGCTGGATACATTATTGCCATTATAGGGTAAATCAATTAACCAATAGTTCCCTTCAACGTCTATTTCATTGATTAACTGTAATAAATAATCAGAATCAATGCCTGGCCCCCCAGGAAGAAAGAGCCAATTATAATCCATTTTACCTGGGTTAGATTTTACCAATTGATATCGGGTGGCGTTTTCATCAAAGATACGGTCGATGTTTTTCATTGCGTGTCTTTAGTAATCATGTTTGTTTACCTCAATTATTTTAACAAGTTCCCTTTGCCCTGATTTATCTATTACATAAATGGCTCGATAGGTCTTTAAAGACTTTTTGAAGTGTTTCAAGTACGCAAATATTGATAAAGAGTCTCGCGGCTAATTCCATATTTTCTAGCTAATGGAGCCTTTTTTTCCCCGTTGGACAAACAAGTTTTTAATTCATTGATTTGTTCGGGAGACAGTGATTTTTTACGTCCTCTATAAGCCCCTTTTAATTTAGCGATGGCAATTCCTTCTCGTTGACGTTCTTTAATCAACGCTCGTTCAAATCCAGCAAATGCTCCCATGACGGATAGCATTAAATTGGCCATTGGTGTTGCTTCGCTAGTAAATGTAAGGTGCTCTTTAACAAATTCAATGGCTACCCCCTTTTGAATTAAACTTGCAACAATTCCACGTAGGTCATCAAGATTCCTGGCTAATCTATCCATGCTGTGAATAACCAGGGTATCTCCCTTTCGGATAAATTCCATGAGTGCAATCAACTGCGGTCGATGTGTATCCTTGCCAGATGCTGTATCGGTAAATATCTTATCTATGGCAATGTTCTCAAGTTGCCTTTCTGTCTTTTGATCAAAACTGCTGACACGAATATATCCAATTCGTTTGGCTGTCATAATGATTGTGCCATTATTTTTTTATAAATAGCTTGTATTTGCTTTTCTAATACAGGCAGGTCCTGTTCAATCGTTTTCCAAATGATCTCAAAATCAATGCTAAAGTAGCCGTGTGAAATTCGATTTCGCATCCAATACATATCTTCCCAGGGCACATCTGAGTATTGCTTAACAAATTCATCATGGTAACGAACTAATTTATTAGAAGCTTCACCAATAATTTCAAAATTTCGAAGAACCGCATCTTGAACTAAAGCATTTGTTAAAAAACCTGCCTCATCTATATCATCAATATAATCAAATATTCGTTTGAGCGCCTCCAAGAGATGCTCTAAATAATCAGGTATCCGCATCGCATCTTTTTTTGTCATACAGGATTAGCCTCTCGCAATATTTTAGCGCGAAAACGATTAGGCAGTCCTTTCGGTGTTAATACATCCACAGAGACGTGAAGAAGTTTTTGTAATTGATTTTGTATCTTTGCAATATCAAATAATGTGGTTTGCTCTGTTGTATCCACAAGAAGATCTAAATCGCTCAACTCTGTATCTTCACCATTTAATACAGATCCAAATACCCTCGCATTTCTAGCATGATGCTGCTCAACAATAAAGCGGATCTCTTTGCGGTGTAATTTTAGCGCTTCTGAAGGTCTCATAAGCCATCCTTTTTTATATTCTGTCAGGTTAAAGTCTATTACCTTGATCCATATGTGTCAATAAATATATAATTCAACTTTATCTTGACGATTTTTATTGGTTTCTTTGCTCTTTGGAACAGGAGATATTTTGTCATGTAATATAAGGCAAGAGTGGAAGGCAGCGTCATCGGCGCAGACATGTTTTCCGTTCTTAATTTCTCGAGAAGCCCGCTCTGCAACGTGGGGCATATAATGCGTGTAGTTCAGCAATCACATCCCCAGCAAGTGCGGGGCCATTTTCACATTGTTATTAACAATGAAAATTGACAAAAATAAACAGTTTGCTTATAATATTTGCAAAACCGGAGGATATAAATGAAACCATTGGTTATTTTAGACGTTGATAACACCTTAATTTCAAGTAATGAGCAACTTAATGAGACATTATTGGAAGCAATAAAAAATGCTGGGATTACTGAAGTTATTCTTTTAACGAATATGGGTCACAAAGAAGTTGCTAGAACACTATCTGCTCAGGGTGAGATAGTTTATATTTCACGGGCGGCACTTATTCTTGAAATGAAGCAAAAATATAACATCAATGTGATCGATGTTATTGTGCCTGCTGATTTAACGGTTATGAAAAGTGTGACTAATCCTCTTTTAAATGTAACTTATGAGGACAGGAATGGTGTGCGTGAATTAGCGCCTCAATTTACTGATCATCGTGTTGGTAATATCTATAAGCTTGAAATAGAACCTTGGTTAATAGGGGATAAGCGGACTGAGCTCAATAGATTACTACCAGCAGATAATATAGATGAATTTTTTACCAAAAAACCACTGGCTTTAGATCCTACCGGTGGAGCGCTCTGTGCTCTATCGGAGCAATATCGGATGTTTGCAGCAGAGGTTAATGCGCTGACGTCTAAAGCATCAGATTTTGCTCCTTTAATAGGTGGAAAAAAAGATCCAAAAGGGCAAATGCTGAATGTTTATTTAGAACAACATCCGGAATTAAACGAGTATCAAATTATCTTTTTTGATGATAAGCAAGAGTGTCTCGATTCCGTCAAAGCCGTTTTTCCTGAGGTTAAAACCGTATTAGTTGATATGAAGAAAAATCGTTCTACCATTCAATATAACGAGGAACTTGCTTCTCCTGAGGTTGTTTCTTTAATTGCATCTCTTTCTCGATATATTGAGCGGGTTGAACGGAACAAAACATTGGATGGGAAAAATAACTACGGATTTGGCTTTTGGCATCATAAAACCTCACGGGGACTTAACCGAGAAGTCAATTATTTGTTGGCTATTGAATTAAGATCTCAATTGATGGCCAATGGATTTGATGGGGGGCCGTTGTTCCTCAATAAAGATGAGATTTTGGCACGTAGAGATGAGATTATCATCAGTAAGGGAATTAACACCAAAGTGGGGTATGTGGCAAGAGGGCTTAATAGCGCTGAGCTTAATCAAATTATAGATGATGCGGTTCGTTCTTCTACGCTTGCTCTTGATTAGGTTCTGTTGATAATTCAAGTGTTACAACCGTCTATGGTCCCTACTTTTTTGCCCCGGCGGAAAGTAGGGATCTTTGCGCCATTGCCAATATTTCAATGGGCGTATTAGCTTATCTTAGGCTTAAGAATTTTCTCCATAACAAAATTGGTAAGTTCAGCGCCTCTAATAGTCACGCGCTGTTTTTTAACGACTAGAAAACCTCTTCTTTCAAAAAATGGTTTGGCAGTAATACTAACTACAGCATACAGAAGAGGACTGTTATTTTGTGTGGCTTTAGTTTCTATTGCGTTCATTAAGGCTGAGCCCACTCCTTGATTTTGGAACTCATGATGAACATAAAAGCAATCGATATGGCCATTCGACTCTAACTCAGCAAATCCCACGACGATATTTTCTGATAGAGCAACAATAGGAATGAGTTTCTCCCATTTTAGTTTCCATCCATCCAGTTTTTCTAAAGACGAAGCGGGTGCCCATGCATTGATTTGTTCGATTGAATAATCGCGACTATTAATGTGATGAATCGTATTGTAGTAAATACTTGCTAAAGCCTCTGCATCACTAGCTTGATAGGGTCTTGTTGTAATTTTTGGGTTCATATAATGTTCTCAAACGATATACAATATCAGGGTTATCTCATTTTACATCAATTGCATCAATAGGACCGTAGCTTCTTATTTTCACAAGGTCCAAAATGCAGGGATGCACGACCTGATTTTAACATTGCAAATTTTTTCCAACCCATTACAATGCGCATAAAACAAACATGCCTCCGCTGATTTAGCAGCTTAATATAAATAAAGGTAAAGCCATGCCTAAAGCCCCTCGTACTCCCCTTACCGCAAACGAATTGATAACCGCACTTTCTGAGAATGGCGTTAAACTCGAGGGCCATGACTCAGCGTTTCATCTAACGGAAACATTTACCGGAAAAGACCTTCGGCGGTGGACGGGTCGAATGTCTGATACTCAAATGATAAATGATTTACGCTCAGCACATTGGATAGAGCGTGTTCAGTATCTTCATGGGGAGGAGAAGTATCGCTTAACGCGAAACCTTACTCGTAAATTGGTCACAACCATAGGTGATGGGTATCTTCGTTTAGATACGATGCAGTTAAAGAATGTTGATCCAAGCAGTCCTTTTATCCAAGAGGAAGTCAATGTAACCATAAGAAATTTGGCTAAAAGACAATACCTTCTGGTTGATAAGGTAGTAACGAATCCTAATGGTTTAGTTGAGGTCACTTATAAAGAGGCGCTCTTCTTAAGACATCAGCATTACCCGAAATTGGTTATTCTTCCTGGTTTAAATTTAACGCCAGCAGAGTTGTTACAAGGGGCTGTTGCTGAGGAAAATAACTTGGCATTGTTCCGAGGCCAACTTTATCGGCAATTAGCGGACCATCCAACATCTTATTCGCCAGCGCTTGTTCGTTCTGTTATTGAAAGTGCAATCAGTGAGCGGGGGGAGTTGGGTAAGCTATTTAAAATTTCGGAAACAGATTATCAGTTAATGCGTTCCTCTGAGGGTGGGCGAGTTGTATTATCACCTAATTTAAAATATCGATATTTCTATGATGCCAAGACGATTTATTTTGATCGAGTAAAATGTGACCCATTAGATTTTGAGAAAGCACTTAGTAAAGCAGTCCAATCAATAGGGCGCAGCCCATTGCAAAAGATTACCGCTATAACCTTTAAAAATACACCGGCTATATTGTTAGGCGTAAGTGCCACGTTAGCTATTAGCAATATAGCTGAGGCTTCAGAAATAGGGCCTGTGGCTTTATCCCAAGCTCTCAATAGAGAGGCCACGGATTTTACGAATCTTATGACAAGCTTTACATTAAGCGCTGCAACAGGGTTAGCAGCACAAACGTATGCCGCATCGGGCATGGCGATAGGCATGACGGGTGGCGCTTTTACAGGGCCTTTTGCACCTTTCTGTGTTCCACTTTTTGGAATGGCGGGTGCCTTGGCAGCGCCTCCTGTAATTCAATTGTGGAATCAGGT
>CANJHO010000063.1 GCA_947474165.1 Legionellaceae bacterium | reverse complement strand
CGTGGTGGTCTTTGTTTTTCACGCGGAGCTTGCGAGCATGTAAAACGAAGACTACCATGACAGGCCCCCGACACACCTAGGCTGATTAGGACTTGGCGGAATGTGGGTAATGATAAGGCTCGGGCTCGCCCACGCTCACGGGCTCGTATTAGATCGTGGTTTGTCCAAACTCCAGTTAATGATCTAGCCCTGGATTAATGATTTTGCGTAAACGATGCCTTACTGTATATTTATAATTTTATTAAAACCTAGGAAAAATATGAGTGAGCTCGGTTGCTTGGTTAGTATTGTGATGGGATCCCGCAATGATTGGGACACCTTGAGCCATGCGGCCAACCTATTCAATGAGTTTCAAATTCCTTATGAAGTCGATGTGATTTCAGCCCATCGTACCCCAGACAAATTGTTTCATTTTGCAGAACAGGCCGCATCGCGACACATTGAGGTCATCATTGCAGGGGCCGGCGGGGCGGCGCATTTACCAGGTATGTTGGCTTCTAAAACAAGTCTGCCTATCTTGGGTGTTCCTATTCAATCTAAAATACTCAATGGCATTGATTCTTTGTTATCTATCGTCCAAATGCCCGCAGGGATCCCTGTGGCAACGTTTGCTATTGGAAAAGCGGGTGCCATTAATGCGGCGTTATTTGCAGCCGCTATTTTAGCCAATAAATACCCAAGCATCGAAGCCGCTTTGTTGAAATTTCGCGAAATGCAAACACAACAAGTGTTGGCTCATTCTGACCCTAGAGAAATAATCGCATGAAAATAGGTATATTAGGCGGTGGGCAACTGGCTAAAATGCTGGCATTGTCTGCGAAAAAGCTGGGAATTGAAGTCATTTGCATCGATCCTGCACTGGATTGTTGTGCATCACAGGTGGCACCCGTTATCCATGCTGATTTTCATGAGGTTGCGTTGATCAATCAAGCCTTTCAAGGGATCAGTTGTGTCACTTATGAAACTGAAAATCTACCCTTTGAAGCCGTTTCAGCGATTGCAAAGATGTATCCCATGATGCCTGATGCCGAGGCCTTAAGCATCACACAAGACCGATGGCTTGAAAAAAATTTTCTAAAGGCCTTATCCATTCCTACGACGAGCTACTATCCAATTGATCATTGGGCCGATTTGGTAGATGCCATGAAGGCACTCCATTTTCCCTTGGTGTTAAAAACACGCCTGCATGGCTATGATGGCAAAGGGCAATTTATTATTCAAAATGAAAGAGAGGCATCTGCTGTTTGGGGGCAAACAGCAAAGCAGGGCTTAATTGCTGAATCATGGGTGCCCTATCAATTTGAAGTGTCCCTGATTGTTGCTCGGAGCACCTCGGGTGAGATGGTGTTTTATCCCTTAACAAAAAATAATCATCAACAAGGTATTTTACGTGTTTCAGAAGCCCCCTACCTTGATAGCAAGCTTCAGCGCATGGCTGAAGATCATGCATTAAAGATTTCAGAAGCCCTGCATTATGCCGGGATCCTGTGTATTGAATTTTTTTGTGTGAATGATCAACTCATCGTGAACGAGCTGGCGCCCCGAGTTCATAATTCGGGTCATTGGACGATTGAGGGGGCGGCCACCTCTCAATTTGAAAATCATCTACGCGCCATTACAGGGCTGCCGCTAGGCCCAACGACCCCTCATGGGTTTAGTGTCATGCTCAATTGCATTGGTGAGGAACCTCATGCGATGGACCGTCTCACTGAGATACCGGGTTTGTCTGTTCATTGTTATGGAAAAGCACCCCGGCCGAATCGAAAAGTCGGACACATCACGATTTGTGCCCCTGACGAAGTCGAGCTATCTTTTCGAGTTAAGGCCTGTAAAACACAGCTTAATTTTTTATCACAAAACACTGATGAATCCGTGGATTGCGCTTAAAATCAATGTCTATTGTGTCGGCACTGATGTCTTGGGTTGTGTATTCGGTGCTGATTTCAGGGGCTAATTTAAAGTGTCTTAAGTTGGTTGAAAAATACAAAATGCCTCCTGGCGATAACAAGCGCATCGCGGCATGAATCAGTACCACATGATCGCGTTGGATATCCAAGGTTTCAGGGGTTCGTTTTGAATTAGAGAAGCTCGGGGGATCTAAAAAAATGACATCAAACCGATCTTTGGTGACCTTCAACCAGCTTAAGGCATCATATTGAATGAATTGATGTTGGGCGGTCTTAATTTGGTTCAACCTAAAATTATCTTCAGCCCAATTGAGATAGGTGTTTGATAAATCGACATTGGTAGTCAGCGCCCCTGCTAACGCCGCATGCACACTCGCTGTTGCTGTATAACAAAAGCAATTGAGAAATCGTGTGTGGGGGGGCAATGTTGCAAATTTTAAACGCAGCAGGCGGTGATCCAAAAATAAGCCTGTGTCTAAATAGTCATATAAATTAACTGAAAATTTGGCTTGGCCTTCTGTTACAACGAGGGTTCGTCCCATGGTGTCCATTTTTTGATATTGATGAGTCCCTTTTTGTTGTTTGCGTTGTTTAATGACGACTTGGTCCGGTGGGATGCCTAATACCGTGGGCACCACTTGATGCACCTCTTGACTGCGTTGTTCTACTTTTTGCTTCTCAATGATGGCAGGCGCTGTATATTCTTGTAACACAACGTGGTCATTGTAAATGTCGATAGCATAAGCATATTCGGGTAGATCCGCATCATACACGCGGTAGCAGCTGATTTGATGTCGTTTCGCCCATTTTTGTAGGTGAGCATAATTTTTTTGTAGTCGATTCTGTAACATTTCTGCCGCAGGGGAGATAGGCTTTGTGTAAGGCGCTTTCAGCTGATTGCGCTCATCAATCTCCATGCAATACAATTTGCAGGCCAAGGCGCCGTTGTATAAGGTATATTGTTGTTTTGCACGAAGCCCTGTGGCCTTTGCGAGCAATGGATTAGAGCATAGAATAGCGGCCTGCCAGCCTTGAAATCGTTCATGTAGAACGTGACCCAATTGTTGATACAAGGGGATTAATTCTGAGACATCGCCTAATCGCTCTCCATAGGGTGGATTGCAAATCAATAAGCCTTTTTTGGTGATGGGTTGACAATCACTCAGGGCCATTGGGGTAAATTCAACGAGTGTGTCAACGCCGGCACGTTTTGCATTGGCCTGTGCATGGGCAATGAGCGTGCTGTCATGATCAGAGCCTTGCAAGGGATGCATGATGGGTTTAATGGCATCAATGGCAGCGGCCCGGGTTGTCTTCCATAATAGGGGTTCGTGTTGTGCCCAATGATGCAGGGATTGATCCTCACGGATTAAACCAGGCGCCCTATTAGAGGCGATCATGGCCGCTTCAATCACGAGTGTTCCTGCGCCACAAAAAGGGTCTTGTAATGCAAATCCTTCATTGGCACGTTCGGGCCATTTCGCGCGAATCAACATCGCTGCCGCTATATTTTCTTTTAAGGGCGCCATACCGGCATCAAGGCGATATCCGCGTTGATGCAAACTGTAACCGCTGACATCAAAACTAAGCGTGACCGTATCCTGTTTTAAATAAGCATGAAGGCGGATTTGGGGGCTGTTTCGCTCAATCACGGGACGCAGCCCTTGTACCTCTCGACATTGATCGACCACGCCATCTTTTACCACTTGAGCGCCGAATAGGGTATTTCGAATCTCTGGCGATTCGCCATGAAATTCAACGGCCAATGTTTTATCAGCTGAAAATACGGTTTCCCATGGATAGTCGTGGCAGCATTGGTAAAGGGCTTGTTGATTATGGGCATCGCCACTGAACAAAATAATTTGTACGCGGTTTGCTAGGCGTGACCATAAACAAAGTTGATAGACCGTTGCAAGGTCTCCTTCGCCGTAAACGCCCTGTGGACTAACGCGTGCCACCTGTAAACCAATGGCTCTGACTTCATCCTCTAACAGATACTCTAACCCTCTTGGGCAACTAACAAATATTGAAAAAATCATTGTATAAAAGACCTTAAATAACGAAATAACGCTTTACTTGCGCCAGTGGGTTGTTCTTTCTTTTGTTCATCAACCGCTTTTTTGATGAGCTGTCGTAGGGATTGGACATCGATTTCGGGATGGGCATTAATGAATTCAGTAAGTGCATCTTTGCCCTCATTGATTAATCGAATACGCCATTGTTCCACCTCATGAAACAAAGCAGTGGTTGCACTGGCATCTGCCTGGAGGCGCTCATAACTTTCAAGAATATTCTCATGATCCTCGGTGCGCATGAGTTTGCCAATCAATTGGGCTTGACGTCTGATGGCACCGTGGCTTTTTAATAATTTGGCATCAAGGATAGCTCGTCTTAAATTGTCCGGCAAAGGAAGGGTATCCAATTTTTCTATACTCAAACTGATGAGTTCAACGCCAACTTTTTGTAAGCTATCTGCTTCACGTTTTTTTTGTGATTTACTTTTGGGCTCATCCATGGGTGGATTTTAACCTTATATTGCATACGATCTTTAATTGTACACGGTTAGGATCGCGAACGAAATAAGCAGAAAGCGAACCATTTAGCTTGATGCTACCCTTAAGGAATCTTTTTCCGAATTAAATGATGAGGCAGGTCTTGCGCGTAAATACGAGTGGCTAATCGCGAAGAAATTATAAATTAAAATAACAGTTAATAAGGAATGTAACCAAGAGATGGTCAGGTGACTAAAGAGGGGTAGGGTAAGCAATACGCCGATGCAGCCGCCTAAACTTAAAATGAGGGTTCTTTTCAATGGAATTTTACCTTGTTGTAGAAACACCAAGGTGGTTAGGGGTTGTTGCATGGCACCGGCAGTGGTCATAATCGGGAAAGCGATTAACGGGGAGGCACCTAGTAAAAATAAAACACCCTGTACCATGGCAAATAAGCCAATGCCCACTGAGGTCAAGGCACCACAAACCACCATCGCGCCAAATCCGATGGTCAGTTTCCATGATCTGAGCTCAATGAGATCCCCATCCATTGGGATCCAATTAAATTGATGCGACAGTAATAAACCGATGATCAAAAGAAAACAACCCATCATGGCAAGCCGGATGGCTTGTTGACTTAGGCGACTTACAATCGCCCCACCAAGGAGCCCACCGAGACAAGTGCCTAGAACCAAGGTCACGAGCGTGGTTAGATCAACATCAATCAATTGCATGAAAAATAAGGATTCTATCGTTCCGGGGATGACTTGTGCGCCATTATTAACAGCTGGCAGTTCGTCATCGTGAAAGGTGCCTAATAATTTTGCTAAAGCAATATTCACAGCAAAACTACCCACCCCTAAGGTGTCTGAAATAAAAGCAACAATTCCGCTGCCTATTAATTTACAGGTGTCCATCCTAGAGAGAGGAGCGCGAGCTTGTCGTCGAAGCTGAATCATCATGACAGCTGCACAAAATAAGCTTAATAATAAAATGATAAAAATAATTAAGTTAATCGGCATAGGTATTCTCAAAGTCAATAGTGTAATTTAACAAAGAATTATTAACTAAACCTTAAGGCTTGTAAAATTTCTTAATAAAAAAAGGGAGCAGGGGTGCTGCTGAGGACGAAACTAATTTTGTCTCCTGGATTGACCTTTTGGCTTCACTGTTGCGACAAAACCCTGTGTTTACGAAACCATTGGCTCTCCATTGGGTATCAAATTCTTTAAAAATTGGTCTATTGGAAGGCAAAGAATGCCACTTTTTTTTAGGCGTTCTTGCCCCCGATATAGCAGAAGTGGGGTTGCTTCTGGGTAATCAATACAAAATGCCTTCAGTCCTGATAAATCTTTTTCATGGACTTGGGTGGCATGCTTGACTTCAATCGCATAAAGTCCTGTTTGTCCATCAACGATAAAATCCACCTCTACGCCATATTTGGTTCGCCAATAAAATAATTGATTAGGTGTTCCTTGATAATCATTCCATGCCCGTATGTGTTGTAAAACCAACCCCTCTAGGCCTGGGCCGCTGATTTCACTGAATTTGTCTAAGAAACCTGTCATGCGTAAACTTTTATAGACACCTGAATCGAAATAATAAAATTTATCGTGTGCAATCAGCTGTCGTTTTGCTCGTTTTGTAAAGATTGGTAGATGATAACTGAGCAGCAAATCATTCAGTACAGAAAGATACCCTTCAATTAGTTTGCGTGATACGGAGCATTCACGTGCAATATTACTCACATTAAGAATAGATCCATGTGAAAAACTGGCTATTTCTAGAAAACGCGCAAAATCGCCTATGTTGCGGACAAACCCTTCGGTTTTGACTTCCTCATTGAGATAAATGCCTACGTAGGCGCTCAGTGTTTCTAATACTTCTTCACTTTCTACAACAAGCGGAACGAGCCCATACTGTAAAGCGTGTTCTAATGAGAAGGCATCGCCTAATTCGGCTGCTATAAATGGGTGCATATGGCGCACTACCGCTCGGCCAGCTAAAAGATCAACACCAGTCTGTTTTAATTTTCTAGCACTTGATCCAGTTAAAACAAATTGCCAGCCTTGTTTTTGTTCGATAAGACGGTGAACAACACTTAATAACTCAGGTACTTTTTGAATTTCATCCAAAATAAATGTTGTGGCCATACTGCCCAAAACCACATCTTCTAAACGCTCTGGACGTGCTTGGTACAGTCGTAATTCACTTGGGTTTAATAAATCTATAAAATGACCTTGTGGATAATGGGATTTCAACCAGGTGGATTTGCCTGTTCCACGTGGACCAAATAAAAAATAACTTTGTTTTGCCGGAACAAACAAACGTGTGATGATTGAGCGCAAGGTTGTGTCCTTCATCGAATTGTCAAATTTAACCTGTTATCTCCATTTTACCGGGAAAAATGGAGGTGTAAAGCGCTTTATTCGGTATACGCAACGCTATAATCGATTAAACAAAACAGACGGTCCTTTGTCCTAGAAAAAGTAGTTATACTAACGCCGCCAAAAAAACCGCAGTTTATGGCCGCGCGCAGTATAGAGCCGACTCCGATGGTCTTCCAAAAACTCAACATGATTCCCCTCTACCTGGACACCCGCTTTCCGTAATCGCGCGAAATTACACTTTGACAATTGTTGGGTCATTGTGATATAATAATATACATAGTGTGCTTGGAGGCAGGTATGTCAATCATTTGTAGGGTCTATCATTTAAATATGCGACGCCAAGCGCTTGATAAAAAAAATTATGTCGCATTATCAAGTGTTTTTTCAATAGAACTCATGAGCATCAGCTCCATTAATTTGAGCTTTTATTCTCTAGGAAAAAAGAGCAGGTGTCGCGTATTACGCAATAGACTTCGAGGCCAATGCCTATACCCAATCTTTGATTCTGTAGGCGAGAATAAATTATCAATAAAACAATTAGGAGTCCTTCATCATGCCTAGCAAAAAACCCATACAAACACCCAAACCAAAACCCATAGATGACCCTAACTATCAATATTATACAAGGGCGCCTGTGAAAAAAAAGTTTATCACTGCAGAGGACCTTTGGAGGCATATTGAAAGTGGGGCATTAGAAGTTGAAAGTCTCGAAACACGCATTGAAAAGCTGAAGGGCGATAATATCCAACGTGAAAAATTAGTTGAGGTATTATCACAGAAAATAACTGAAGAAGATCAGAAATATAACACTGGGCTGGGGGCTGGTTATCGAAATCATGATGCGGTGAACCCTAGGGTTTATTTGGGTCAGAATGCTGTCATGTATGCCGCTGCAAATAATCCTAAGGCAGTTATCCCCCTTATTAATGGGTTAGAGAGAGCAGAGAAAATGGTTCTTTTATTGGCTAGAGATAATAAGGGGCGCAATGTTTTGGATTTGCTTGAAGAAAAATCATCAAAAAAGGGTGCAAATTCTGCTGAGGCAAAACTCGCTATAGATGGTTTAAAAAATTATTTAAAAAAAGACTTTGCTCAACTTCAAATAAAACCCATGTCTGCACAAGAAGAGTACTCGCACAATGTGGCCGCGAGCCAATCATCAAGATGGCATGCAGTAGGGGTATCCGCTGCTGATTTTAACGATGTGAAGATTAAATATCAGGGTCAAAAAGGGGATTATTTAAAAAGTAATATTCTTGCAAATTTTAAGGGTGCAATTAGTCAAATCAAAGATAAAGGTGAGCTAGATAAATTTGTAAAACATTTTAAAACAACAGACGAATACAAAGTGCTTGAGAAAGGGCAGGGGCTTGCGACCAGGTTATTGGGCGGCTTACTCAACTTGGAGACTTCTTCTATAAAAGCGTTTAATGAAATGGTAACAAAGGCGGAGAAGAATCTGGGCTCAAATGCCCCAACTCAAGCGTTGAAGAAGGGATGAAAAGCAGACGCTAAAGACCGGGCCAGAAATAACTTCTTATTTTTTCGTGAAGTTGATGTTCAGATTCGATGCAAAAATAGGAAGTTATTTCTGGCCCGATTCTTGGCGTTATCCCAACAGCGAAGGGGGCTTAAACCCCCAGCCTAATTTAATTCTTAACGTATCATAATAATGATAATCACAAGGGTGTAGTAATCGCAGTGATTGCGGATTTTTTTCAATGGCCACGTGTTGGCCGGGTTTCACTAATCGGGATTCGTGGCCATCGCAACTGATTTGTAAGTCAGTTTCATTGTTTTCCCCAATCCGCACATCAATCACAGCCCCCCCATCAAACACCAAGGGGCGTGAGCTTAAACTATGGGAAAACATGGGTACCATGACCATGGCATTGAGCTCTGGGTGCATGATGGGGCCACCGGCTGATAGGGCGTAGGCTGTGGAGCCTGTTGGGGTTGCGAAGATCAAACCATCCGCACGATAATGGCTTACGAATTGTTGGTTGATGTAGACATCAAATTCAATTAAATGGGTATCTGTGCCTCGACCCAGTACCACATCGTTTAATGCATTCCCTTGAAAATAGGTGGACGTTTCATCGTGAATGCGGGTTTGTAATAAAAATCGTTTTTCTTCTGTGTAGTGACCCGCCAGGACCTCAGTCAATTGGGTTTCAATGGATTGCGGTAAAATATCCGTTAAAAAGCCCAAACGACCCCGGTTAATGCCAATTACCGCGACATTCACGGTGATGGCCATGCGAGCGGCTGATAATAAACTACCATCGCCTCCCACAACAACAATTAAATCCTGTTTGTGACCCATCGCATCCCGTGCTAAAACGGGAAGGGAAAGGTCAAAACTGCTGGCTGTGTCGATGTCAATGAACGTCTCAATGGGTTGGTCTTGTAAATACTCGACCAAACGATGCAAGGTTTCATTGACTCCTTGATTGGCGCGGTGTTGCCGCGCATACAAAATGACACGTTTGAATGGTTGCTTTGTCATGTGGCTTTAGCCTCGGCTATGAGGGGTTAGTCGTCACTATTGCTCCGTGAGGTGCGTTTGCGATCTTGCTCTTTTAGTTCTTTTTTACGCAGACGAATCGACAGGGGTGTAACTTCGACCAATTCATCATCATCAATGAATTCAAGCGCTTGCTCTAGCGAGAATTTAACGGCTGGCGTGAGCACAATATTTTCATCGGTGCCAGACGCTCGCATATTCGTTAATTGCTTTTCTTTGGTGACATTGACGACCAAGTCATTGTCACGCGCGTGGATTCCGACAATCAAGCCTTCATAACAAATGGTCTGAGGCTCAAGGAATAAACGACCGCGCTCTTGCAGATTAAACAAAGCAAACCCACGTGCCGTCCCTGAACAGTTGGCTATCAATACGCCACTGTTGCGTTTGCCGATACGACCCTTAATGGCAGGCCCATAATGATCAAACACGTGATACATCAAGCCTGTGCCTGAGGTGCTGGATAAAAATTCCGTGTGAAAACCAATGAGACCACGGGTGGGGATGATATAATCGAGGCGCACGCGTCCTTTGCCATCGGGCACCATGTCTTGTAGTTCACCGCGGCGTTCCCCTAATTTTTCCATGATGGTGCCTTGATGCGCTTCTTCGATATCCACGGTGACGCGCTCATAAGGTTCAAGTTGTTGATCGCCCTCTTGGCGTAAAATGACCTCTGGTTTAGAAATGGCAAGCTCATAGCCTTCGCGACGCATGGTTTCAATTAAAATGGATAAATGAAGCTCACCACGACCCGACACCCTAAATTTATCAGGATCTTCCGTGTCATCAACACGCAAGGCCACATTGTGGAGCAACTCGGTTTGTAAGCGTTCACGAATTTTCCGGGTGGTGACGAATTTGCCCTCTTGACCTGCTAGGGGCGAATCATTCACTTGGAAGGTCATGCTGATGGTGGGCTCATCAACCGATAAAGGGGGGAGCGCTTCTACAACGACTGGATCGCAAATGGTATCGGAAATATTTAAGAGATCAATCCCTGTGACGGCAATGATGTCACCGGCTCGTGCCTCTTCTATTTCTACGCGATCAAGTCCTTTAAAGCCTAATAACTGTAATAAACGACCTGTTCGGATATTGCCGTCTTTATCGATGATTTTAACGGGTGATTTGGGTTTAATATGGCCACGGCTAACACGACCAATCCCAATGGTGCCCACGTAGGATGAGTAATCGAGCGAGCTGATTTGCATTTGGAAGGGGCCTTCTGCATCGACATCCGGTGCACTGACCTTGTCGACGATGGTTTGCAATAAGGGATCCATGTTGTCGGTTTCATCAGCGAGTTCAAGCTTGGCATAGCCATTTAAAGCGGAGGCATAAACGATAGGAAAATCCAATTGTGTGTCATTGGCCCCTAAATTGTCGAAGAGATCAAAGACTTGATCGACCACCCAATCAGGTCTAGCCCCTGGACGGTCAATTTTATTGATGACAACGATAGGATTTAAGCCTTGAGCAAACGCTTTTTGAGTTACAAACCGGGTTTGTGGCATCGGACCATCAACTGCATCCACGAGCAATAGCACGCTATCCACCATGGAAAGAATGCGCTCAACCTCACCACCAAAGTCAGCATGGCCTGGGGTGTCGACAATATTGATTTGATGCCCTTGCCAATGCACGCAGGTATTTTTAGCGAGAATCGTAATGCCGCGCTCTTTTTCAAGGGCATTAGAGTCCATTAGGCGCTCAACTTTAGGGGCGCGCTCATTTAAGGTGCCGGTTTGTTGGAGTAATTTATCAACCAGGGTTGTTTTGCCATGGTCGACGTGAGCGATGATGGCGATGTTGCGAATTTTTTCTATCATAGGGACCTTCAGTTGGCGCTAATATAATCGCGAAGTGGCGTGCAAAAATGGGTTATTTGAGCATCATTTTAACATTATACAACGAGTTGCCCTAAAATCCAAAATTTACGCGCACTATCGTATTCCATGGGGCGCCATGCGAACAACTCTTTTTTGGGATTTAGGTCAATTTTTTCTCAAAAAACCCCCACTTTTTTCAAAGCTTTGCTACACTCAAAGTGAGATATCTAAAAAAGGTTGATTGTCATGACCAAATTGATTCTACACCCTACGGACATGAGCCAGTGGCATGCCTTAGTCAATGAAGCCCAAGCGGCTACTAGTTTAGTTTTGAATGAAAATACTGAAAGTTATCTGGTTTTCTTATTGATGCGCTTTTCCCAAACCACGCGTTTGATGGAATCCGTGATGGCTTTGGACTTTTTGGAGTCGATGCGCCTACCCAGCAAGCGTCAAGTCGAGGTTTTACGGGATGTGGGTGACAAAAGCTTATTATTCTGTGGTCTTTTTCCTGGAATGGCAGTTAAACGACACGTTCGATTGACTTATTTTAGTGAGTTGGGACAGGCGGCTTATTTAACGGTGAGTGAGCTTGAAGAAGCCGAATCGGCTCATTTATACTCCGAGTTGAGTGTGCAATTTGTTACGCTGCAGAATATATTGCAGGCGATGCGTGGCAGTCCAATCCAACGAGTTAATATTGAGGGCGGGATACTGCCAGACACGGACTTACCCTTGCACTGATAGGGCGTGCGTCAGCACTGCTTCCGCCACTTCATCAGTTTTTACAGGAAAGAAAGTTAATCCTCTTGTCATCACTGGTTCATCATTTGAGGCACTCAATCGGGTGGGCGTTCTGCTGATGGCGTCCTCTGATGATTTAGCAATCACTGGTGTTGTTTTTGGAATCATAAATTTCATGCCCAAAAGAAAGGACGCACTGCCTGCAAAAATTGCTGAGATCGCAGCGAGTGCTATGATAACGCCCACAGGGGGTGCAGCAATGCCGGCAGTCATCAGCAACCCACCAAGCAAGGCAACTCCTGAGTAGGTTAAGGCCCCATTCACGAAGGCATTCAGGCTAGTGAATAGTATGGCAAGGGTTGCATGGGGACTCTCGGTTAGCTTCTTCCATTCTTGATTGAAATTTTTACAACAATCTGCCAAAAAGAAATTATAGAAATAAAATTCAGTAAAGGCTCCAAACGTAAATGAGACAACACTGGCTATCACAAAAGCCGTGAATGCGGCCACTTGGAGGCTGATTAAGACATCAGCCAATCCTAGCGTAAATAATAAGCTCAAGGCAATGACATTGCCTGCTGCAATAAAATGTCCCACGGCTTTGCTGAAGGTTAGTGTTTTTTTCCAATGATTGTAGAGGTGCGCCAAGCTGGTTTTGTCTTCTATGCCTTCGTCCGTTATGCCATCATCTGTTGCAACGACCGGATCAAAACTAGCAAGCCATGTTTCAACTTCCTGAATGGTCATGATAATGGCCACTAAAACACCAGCTGCCACGGCCACGGCTGCGAAAGGTGAGGCCATCCCAAAGGTAAATGCGGTGGTTCCAAATAAAATACCCGTGACAACAAACACAAAGGTCCCCGTGTAATACCTAAATTTTCGCCACCCCCTGAGGTTTAGCTGAGTTTGATCAGCGCTCATTCGGTGAATAAAGCCATCAAGTAGTTCCACATTCATAAAGAAATTAACCATGCCGCTGCTGAGCCCGCCCAAGCCAATCCCAATTCCATGAATCACATTGGATAACAAGGTTGTGATGGAGGTGACGCTCCCCAGGGCATTTCTGAGAAACAATACGACAGCAATGGTATTTTGCATGGCGACCCCAAGGGCACCCAATGCCGAGATAACCAGTGAAAGTGCTTTTTTTGTGGTTTTTTTTGAATGTTTAGCCATGACGCGCCCCATAAGTGAATAGTTATTCGGTATTTTAGAATAACTATTCACTTATGTCAATAACCATTGCATTATTGGAACACGTTGGATACAATATAAGCTGTATTTTTTTGAATGGGGTTGCTGTGAGACTGAATAAGGTTGTTATTTCATGTTTGATGACGGTGTGCTTAAAATATTAGCCAAAATACTGGGTATAGGGTGAGTTGGGTGTTGTTAACAGTTCGAAATAAATTGCTGCAACGGAGTCTAATGGTGATTGTGCTAGTACTTTTTTAAATAGCTGTCTTGCCTCTTTCTTTTTTCCTTGTTCATATTGTCGAATGGCTTCTTCAAACAGATCGCGTGTTTTGATTTTTGCTTCCTTAATCTCTGTTGGCAATGCATCTAATAATTCATACACGCCAATAGACACTGTTTTACCTTTTGCCCTCATTTTTCCAAGGTAGCGAAATTCAAATGTATTATCTGGTTTCAGGTTATCTTTTGCATCGGCACTGATGATACTCACAACCCCTAATAGCTTTGAGGTTGATTCCAGACGTGCTGCAAAATTAACCACATCGGAGATAACAGTGCCTTCTAAACGGCCTTGTTCGCCCACGGTGCCAAGCATTAATTTACCCGCGTGAATACCCATGGCAACTCGAATAGGGCTGGTTTTTTTCTTGAGGCGCTGATTGTATTTTTCTAACTTAGTCAACAAAGTAATGGCGCATTCTACAGCATCTGTCGCGTCTTTTGGGAATAGTGCCATGATGGAATCACCGATGAATTTATCGATAAAACCGTTGTGTTCTCGAATAATAGGCGCTGCCATTAACATATAATCATTTAAATATTGAAAGGCTTCACGTGGGCTCATACTTTCAATGGTTGAGGTAAAAGAACGAAGATCACAAAAGAGTACTGCCATTGTCTTTTCAATTTGATCACCCAGCTTAACATCTAAGATAGATGGCAAATCTAAGAGCTTAAGGAACTCCATGGGGACAAAACGCGCGTAGGAATCCACTAAATTTTCAAGGTTTGTAGAATATTGCTGAATTTCTGTTGTCATATTATTAAAGACGTTCGCAAACTTCCCAATTTCATCATCTGAATGAATATTAACCTTTGCAGTAAAATCATGTTCACTTACTTTTTCTGCAGCATTGATTAATAACCGAATTGGCTTGGAGAGTTGACGCGATATAAATATCGCAAAACAAATGCTGAGAAGGATACTCAAAAAGATGAAAAAATAGGCCTCTCGCAACATGGCATGCAAGGAATTTTTACTGTTATTGACATCATAATCAATTGCCAATGCAGCAATGATTTGTTGATTTTCATCAAAAATAGGCGTTGCAATCGTTAACCATGTCCCCCATTTATCGGTTATCCAATCAGTGCTAATCGTAGGATTGTTTGTGAGGGCTGCTTCGTATGCGGGCTCTAATTTTAAAAAAGTTCCAAAAGGAATCCCTAGATCGGCAGAGTCTTCTTCTGAATTTTTAGAAATCTTTTTATAATTAGAATCCGCAATATCAATTACCAAGGGTAGTTTGGAATTTTTTGGTAAGGCAATGATAATATAGGCATATCTAATCAAGGGTGCATTGGCGTCGTATTTTACCAGCTGTGAAAAATCAGGCTGATTCAATTTAGGGTTAGGACGTGAGCGTTCACGTATTTTTCGAAGCAGTTTAACCACTTTTTGGTAAGGAGGGGATTCTTCATAAGTATTTGACATTGATTCAGTAATGCCCTGATCTTTATCTTCGATAGTATAGTCGGGGTTAAGATATTTATTTTTGGCATTTTCTAGGATTATTTCACTATTTTCATCAATGTCTTTCTTTAACACCTTAATCAATTTTAAATCAGCAGGGGTAAATGTGATATCATTTTGATGCACTAAACTCGCTAAAGAAATACTTAAATCACGCATCAAAATCTTCTTGGATTCTGAGTAGAAAAAAAATATAATCAATAGGGATAGAAGAATGGTTTGAACGCTGATAGCAATACCAATTTTTACTGCAAATGAGCCTAGGACTTTCTTTATGCGGTGATAGATTTGTATGAGGATAGAGTGACCTTTATTTTTTAGTTTTTTATTGTTTTTTTCACTTTGTCACCAATTTTAGCCATAGTGTATAAAATTAAATCAGCTTAACCGAGGTGCTTGTCCTATTTGTTAGATAACAAACTCAATGATAACAAATTTTTACCTACCTAAGTTATATTATCCTGAATATATCACCAAAATAAATCGCGGTCAGGGCAAACACATTGTGAAACAAGATATTAAATCAACCGCTAGGTTAATATTGACCCCATCAGGGTCTTTGCATATTGCTTATCATTTGGATGTTGCGAATGCTCATGCTGATGTTCATCAAGCACCTATTATAGACGCTTTTTTGCAAGCGCAAGAACAGGGTTTGCTGCAATTGTTGAGCTCAAAAATAGATAATAATTGGTCTTTGGCATTGAAATACTGGCGAAATTATATCGCCATGTATGTCTCACAACTTTGTCATCATGCCTCTAACACCGCGCAATCGATTGACATGATTCCCCCACCTGATGAAACGATACTTCAAGCTTGGCTGTTAAAAATACCACCAATGCCAGGCTGTGAGTATCTTACCATCGCCCTACTGGCATCGATTTGGTTGTCATTTGATGCGTGGTGTCGTGAACAAATTGCGTCAAGCACAGAAGGTGTTACCGGGTTTTTAAAACAATACTTACCTGCTTGGCAACAAGTAGGACGAGTTTGTTTTAATTTGGCTGAAAACAAACAAGATTCTGATTATCCCTTTGCTTTTATTGCAACCTATGCAGCAAGCCTTACCAGTTCACGTGATGTGCAGCACAAACCACTCCGTCATGCTTTGCAAGAATACGCAGGGAATACCAATAAATTGGCATTGTACAACCTGTTAAAACCGATTCATGAGGCAGCAATACATTGTGACTGGGTCCGTGAGGTCTTGGATAGCCATGATATTTACCATCCCATGGCATGGACACCTGCTGAAGCCTATCAGTTGCTTCAATCCATTCCACAATTAGAAGCAGCGGGCTTGGTTGTCAAATGCCCCAATTGGTGGAAGAAACGTTTAAAACCACGGGTGCAAGTGAATATTGGCGGCAAAAAAAACACACTGCTATCGGCAGATGCTTTACTTCACTTCAACGTGACGATAGCGATTGATGGCAAGCCACTGAGTCGTGAAGAATTGGACGCTATTTATCAATCTGAAACCGGGTTAATGATATTGCGCGGGCAATATGTTGAAGTGGACAAAGAAAAATTGCAGCAAGCATTGGATCATTGGCAGTTGGTACAGAAAGAAGTCGGTGATGGGTTGTCTTTCATTGAAGGCATGCGCCTCTTGGCGGGTGTTGGGCATGATTTGGCAGAGACTGATTTTTCAGAAACACTGCAGGAGTGGTCGACATTAGAAGCAAGTGAATCGTTGCGAGCTGTATTGGAAAATATTCGTCACCCAGAAACCATTCAAACAAAACAACTCGGTTCCGAATTAAAAGCAACCCTCAGGCCTTATCAGGCGGTTGGCGTGAATTGGCTTGATTTATTAACGGAGCTAGGTTTAGGTGCATGCCTTGCGGATGATATGGGGCTTGGCAAAACGATACAGGTGATTTCGTTATTGTTGATTCAAAAGAAAAAAAAGCTGAATAAACCGAGCCTTCTCGTCTTACCCGCGTCTTTGTTAGGCAATTGGAAGTCAGAAATAGAGCGCTTTGCGCCCACGCTGAGGGCTTTGTTTCTTCATGGCTCAACCTTAAACCGTAGTGATTTAGAGAAGATTGCTGCAAATGTTGAGCAGGGCTTGTGTGAATGGGATTTAGTGGTGACCACTTACGGGATGTTGCAACGTCAACCCTGGGTAACAAAAACCTGTTGGCATTTGGTTATTCTTGATGAAGCGCAGGCGATTAAAAATCCCGGTTCAGAGCAAACCAAAGTGACAAAGACGCTAAAAGGACATGCGAGAATTGCATTAACGGGAACACCGATAGAAAATCGTTTGGGGGATTTATGGTCGCTGTATGATTTTATTTGTCCTGGATTATTAGGAACAAGCAGTCGGTTTAAACAGTTTATCAAATCCATAGAAAATAACGACAAAGCCTCCTATGCACCGTTGCGTCAATTAGTGCAACCGTATCTTTTGCGACGCTTAAAAACCGACAAATCAATCATTGATGATTTGCCAGATAAGACTGAAATGAAAGTGTGGTGTGCATTAACCCAAGAGCAATTGAAACTGTATACACAAGCTGTTTATGATATGACCCGGGCATTAGAATCCACAGAAACGAGCATTCAACGCAAAGGGTTGGTGTTGGCCTATTTGACCCGTTTTAAGCAAATCTGTAATCATCCAGGGCAATTGCTGGGAGATAAGGATTACCATGAACATAGAAGTGGTAAATTTGAACGCTTAGCCTATCTATACGATGAAATTTCAACAAGACAAGAAAAAGT
>CANJHO010000062.1 GCA_947474165.1 Legionellaceae bacterium | reverse complement strand
GCTTTCGGTAATGCAATAGCTGAGAATGCAAGTGAAGTCACGAAGAGTAGACTAATAACTTATCATGATATTTATCAAAATTTAAATGATCAACAAAAAACTCAATTCATGAAAATTATAAGCATGTAATGACGTTTGATGCTTTAATCAGTGGTCATTGGGCTCAGTGGCCACTCCTGCACATGAGGTCTTAATAATAAAAATGAAAATAAATAGATCACAAAATTTTAAGAGTTTTTTCTTCGAAATGGCGGCTCCTTATCGTTGGTGGTTTTTTGCTATGCTGCTTGTGGGGATTTATGCATCTATCCATAGCGTGTTACAACCTTATGTTTTAAAAATTCTTTTGGATGCCGTAGCGCACTCCGAAAATAAAAAACTTCTTGATGTTTGTCTGAAACCAGCCTTATTCCTTATTATTTTGGGATTGATCATTACCGTTGTATGGCGTTTTTATAATTATGTTGTTTTGCAGTCATTACCAAAAATGAAAGCGGATATCATTGCTGCTACCACCTCTTATTTAAGAGGCCAATCATACGTATTTTTTCAAGATCATCTAACGGGTTCAATTAGTGCAAAAATCTCCGATTTAACAAGTAACATCCAGAATATTGTTAATGCATGGTTTAATATATTAAGACAAGGTTTAACGATTATCTTTTCCATTGCGATGGTTGGTTTGGTGAGTCCTTATTTCAGCTTGATTTTTTTCGTTATTTCAATCGCGTTTATTGTTACAGCATATTATTGCGCTAGCAGCATCAAACCATTTGCTACTGCCTATGCTGAGGCACGAGCAAAAAATATTGGAAACATTGTTGATTGTTTTTCTAACGTACTCAATATGCTTTTATTTGCTAGAGAGAGCTATGAAGCCCGTTATTTAGAAAAAACAACCGCTAGTTCCGTTGAACATGATAAATCCATGCAATTTAAAAATATGCTTAATGCTTCATTACTCGGCGGGTTTGCCTGGATTTTACAAGGGGCATCTATACTGTTACTGCTTTTTCTCGGTAACAATGGGAAAATTTCTGTTGGGGATTTTGCATTTATCTTTATATTAGCAATGACAGTGATTGATCAGATATGGTTTCTTACCGAGAGCTTATTAGTGGTTGGTGAACAAGCAGGGCTATGTCAACAAGCTATTGATACGATTTTTACAGAACATTACCAAAAAACCAATCCATCAGCCCCTTCCCTTAATATTACTAATGGGGGAATTATCATTGAGCAGCTAAGCTTTGGATATCAATCGGATGATATTGTTATTAAAGATTTAAGTATCCATATACCAGGCGGCTCTAAAGTCGGTTTGGTTGGATATAGTGGCGCTGGAAAAAGTACATTAGTCCAACTCATCATGTGTCTATATGATATACAAAACGGAAAAATATTAATTGATAAACAGGATATCAGTACGGTAAACAAACAAAGTTTGCGCGAAAACGTTTCATTTATACCTCAGCACCCCAGTTTGTTCCATCGAACTGTTTATGAAAATATACTGTATGGCAGAGTTGATGCCAGTTATGACGATGTCATTCATGCTGCTAAAAAGGCCCATGCACATGAGTTTATTGTCAAATTACCGCAAGGATATGATACTGCTGTTGGAGAAAGAGGTATAAAATTATCCGGCGGACAATGTCAAAGAATTGCGATTGCAAGAGCTATCTTAAAAGATGCGCCAATTTTGATACTAGATGAGGCCACGAGTTCCTTGGATTCTTTAACAGAGAAACTGATACAAGAATCACTAGAAATTGCAATGAACCATCGAACGGTTATCGTGATTGCCCATAGACTATCAACGATTTTATCTATGGATAATATTCTAGTGATGGATAATGGAAAAATCATTGAAATGGGTAATCATCAACAGTTAATCGATGAGGACGGATTTTATAAATCATTATGGGACGCTCAAAGCGGGCATAGTTTTATTTAACTGCCATTTGCAAATCTACAATACCTTTCCTCAAGGATGGTGCACTACATTTGTTTTGTTGTGATACCCTGTCTATAATGAAAAGAGGATTAATGCCAATACACGGAGATTAAAATGAAAAATAAAGTCATTAAGCTATCTGTATTATCGCTAGTATTAACAACAGGCCTTACCCTAGCGCCAGCGTCATATGCCGATAACTGCAATACACCAGCGTATAAAGCATTACAAAAAGTCAAAGACCCTGGTGTAATCTCTCATATCAACGAGGTTAATTTCACTGCGGCTCAAAAAGATAAATTTCAAGCAATGAAAAAGAATTTTGATGCGGAAAACAAAAAAACTGCTGATGCAGCAAAAGCGATGTTCTTATTGGTGAATCAGCTAATTACATCACCAACTATTGATGAGGCTCGTCTGGACAGCATAGTTTCTGATATGAAAAAAAGTATAGTCATCAATCAAGTACAAATGGCAACATTTAGACATGATTTATACAATCTGTTGAACGATCAACAAAAAACAAAATATCATGAATTACAGCAACAAGAGCGGCAATCTATCCGTATGGGAATAGAATGCCCTAATCTTCAGATCTATCCTGATCAATTTGATCAGATCAAGAAGCTTAATTTGACAGCAGAACAAAAAGCAAAAATTATGCCACTTATAAGTGCGGCTCAGGATCAAGAAAGAAAAACAATCCTCCAATCTATCGATAGCCCGATGAGTCTAGAACAAATAGAAACTCAAATTGTTCAATCCACATCACCAATTGATTCAGAGAAATTGAATGCTATCGCTATGGCAATAGCTGAGAGTCAAGGTGAAATCACGAAGAATAGAGTAAAAGCTTATCATGATATTTATCAAGATTTAAATGAGCAACAAAAAGCTCAATTCATGAAAATTACAAGCATGCAATGACGTTTGATGTTTTAATCAGTGGTCATTGGATCCAGTGGCCACTACTAATATGCTAATCCAAATACGCCCGTGTAACATTTTTTCTGCAATGGCCCAATTCCCTGCTGATAATCAGGCGAGCTCTTTTATCGATCATTTTTTCCATATTACTCATTTCGTTATGAGTTTTACCGCCATCAATAGGACATATCAACCCTTGATGATGGGGATCAAACGATTGAGTAAGTTCTCTAAACCTTCGTTGGGCGTATGCATGTCTCAATCCATGTAGTTTACAGACGCCCATCGTTTTTGCTTCTGCTTCATAATGGTTTAAATGTTGTTTGTAGCTTCTATTCTGAGGAATAAGGGATTCGCCTGGTTGTACCAATTGTGCGACTTTTTGCAGCCATTGTCGTTGAGCATCACTTGTGATGGTTAATGTTCTTCCTCTACCCCCCTTTGTCCAGCTGGGCATTATTTTTAGTACATCCCCATGATGCGCTTCACTTAAGATAAATTTCATTGACTCTTCGCGTCGAAGCCCAAACAGTGTTTGGCCTTCAAGCGATAATCGGATGTGTGGATCACTACATTTGGAGAAATCAATATGGTGAATGGCTTTATTGATCCCTGTTTTAAACGAGCGTTTATCAATGTTATAAGTCGCATTGTCTGGTTTGACCATTTTTGGATTGTTGAGGAGGGCAGCGGTGTTGCGTAATTTTGACATATAATTTTTGATGGTTGCAGGTTTTTTTCCTTGTGACTTCCAATGGTCGACCAAAGCGTAGATGTGCTTTGCCTGGAGACCTTTAATATGACCCACCTTGTATCCCAACGCATGCAAATCCTTGATACAGCGAAACAACATGTGGCGCATGTCTGCTTGGCTTGCATAAGAATGGTTGTCGTTCTTTTTGACTAATTCATTAATGGAAAATTTAGCACTTCTTAATTTGGTGTTACTCATCGAGATAATTCCAAAGCGTCATTCTGGATTGGATGCCCATTTCCCGCATAATCGTTTGGCAGACCAAATAATTCGATAAAATTTTACTCAATGATTGATGTAAATTTCTGGCGTATAGATAGCGATAAGTTTTTGATGGGAGCAAGTTCAGTAATTTCAATTGCAGGCGATAGCCTTCTCTCACATGATGATAACCAAATGTTGAAATAAGGCTTTGGCTTTGGTGACACAGCAATAGAAAGGATTGAATGGTTTTTATTTGTTGATCATTTCGAATAGGAATTAATCGATCATAGCGGCTAGTGGCGATGTCATGTGTGACCCAAAGGTTGTTTGTTTGAATGTGGATATCGGGCACCAAGCGCATAGCTTCGCTTAATGTTAACCCAAATAATGTTTGGAATTCGAATAATAGTTTTGCAGTGGGATTAGAGAGTTTTTCAGAAATACTGACAGGAATAAGCAGGGGAGGGTGCAATTTTTTGTATTTTATAACGCCTAAATTTTTATTATCAATATTAGCAATGTGACAATCAATTTTTTGCAAAAATACACGAAATACGGTCATGTATTTCATTATGGTTGAGGGTTGTAGTTGGTTAATTTTCCAATGTGACACTAATTTTTGAATATGTTCATGGGTTATTGCATGCCACTTAGTTGGTACAAAATCAATATGATATAAATCACGAATAATTTTATGGAGCACAAAATAGCGATGTTTTTTTTCACGATAAGATCCTGTGTGATCATAGCGTAAGTAACTATCAACCTGCTGTCTAAGTTGGCTTTTTCGCATAGTGGTACCTTTAAAAATATAAACTATTTGCCCTGGGATTTGTTTAGTGTTGGTAGAGCGGTCCACGAGATCGTGATACTAGGCTTATCGCCTCAAGGCTCTGTTCAGGGGCAAATCAGTCGATGTTGCATTGACTTGATTACACCGGATTTACTACGGTTGTTTCTAATATCCTCCTTAGGTTGAAATGGTTTAAATGCGCATGCAATACCATAGGAATGGCTATTGCAAGAAGATCAATACTAGTGCGTATTGTGAGGTTCAAATCTACAAGAGATTCGTACTGCATTGGGTGCAGTGAGTCCTGATTAAACAGGTGAGGGTGCTAGGTTCCCGACTAAACGTTCTATCACAAGATTAGGGAATGAGGGTGATGATGTGTTGAAAAATATTAGCAAAACGGATCGTGTTATACAAGGATTTATTATTATTTATTTTGTACAATCAGCATTGCTGGAAATGGTCAGAGCAGATTACATGAACATCTTGACGGTTCTGTATCATATTTATCTGGTATCATTTTCCAGTTAGGTGGAAAAAGTACTTGATGGTAGGTTCGTACCGGCTGTGGTGCATCTGCAGGTGGCGTGTAGCCTTTGATTCGTGTTCCTGGTTTAGGTTTCTGCACTTCAATTGTCTGTGATGTTTCAGTTTGTGGTATTAAACTCGCCCTTGAATTATCCATTTGATCGGTTGGGACAGGCATGTGTATATTCTCCAGTAAATTCCGTGTGATTCTGTCATTTTTTTAAATAAAATTCAATTATGGAAGTTAAGGTTAGTTTGAATATGAAAGCTACCCCAATATAGTTTGTACAATCGCGCTGCACGCGATTGTACAAACAAGGCTAAGATATTGATTATATTTCAAAATTTTGCAGCCCTTCGGCTGCGTCACTGCGGTAAACCTCAGTGACGCAGCCGATATCTCCAAGTAGCATTTAATTTAGGTTTTCTCCTCTTTTCTTGTTGGCAGGCGAGAGATGGTTGTTAATATCTATAATTTTATCAATGTTTTTGTTCATAATTTGTCGGGGCAAAAGTTGCGGGGTTAGTTAAAATTGTGGAGTCAAATCTATTGATGACTTATATTATTATTTAATATAAGTCATCAATAGATTTAACCCTGCTCCCTGATTAGCTGTTTGAAAAGATGAGATTGGCTTCATTGATTAAGTGAACCATCTTCTATATGAGAGGATCATTTTTCTTGGCTAGAAACCAAGGTATTATGACGAAAATAATGAGGCCTATAACAAGAAATGCCTGGAAAAACAGCGTATTTTCGATTGGAATTTGTGTGGGTGGAATAAACCCAATAAGAATTGTTATCACACAACATACAATACCCGTTCCGGCAACAAGCCACATCCCGAGGTTTCCCCCGGGTATTTTATAGGCTCTAGGCTGATTAGGTTTGCTGTAGCGAAGCCTAATGGCAGCAGCAAACATAAATACATACGCCAATAGGGCCATTTGTGCACTGAGAGCCCTTAAGATCCAATACGCCGCGTTGATAGAGTCCAGCAAAATATAGGGACTGCTCAATGCGGTAAAAATAAAGCCTTGGGCAACCAGAATGGTTACAGGAGCACCATGGCGGTTGACTTTCGCAAAACGCTCCGATATACAATCATCACGTGCCGCGACTAGTAAGCCTTTCGTTGGGCCAATGATCCATGTAGAAACACCACTGATGCCGCCGATAATAATGAAGGTCGCTGTCAGTGATGTCATCCAGGGTAAATGAAAGGCCTTAAAAAATACTGCAAACGCATCAATCAAGCCTGAAATAACACTTAACTCACTGTCAGGGACAACGATAATAATGGCAAGTGAACCTAAGACCAGTGTTGCAAAGATGATGATAGTCGAGAGTAGCAGCGCTCGGGGGTAATCTCTCTGGGGATTTTTTACTTCTTCAGCATGTACGGCGGACATTTCCATCCCTAACAAACCAAAAAGGACTGCGGAAAATAAAGATAAATTACCTAAAGCGCTAAAATCAGGTAACCATGATGCATGCAATGGAATTTCAATAGGGCGGCCTTGGACAATCCAGATAAGCCCTAATAGAGTAATCCCAATCATCGGTAATAGCGTCCCAACAGATGCACCAATGATGCTCACAATACTTGAAACTTTCATTCCAAAGCAATTGAGTAGTGTAAAGAGCCAAAATAATACAATAATGGTTGCAAGTATAAAAAATTTGTCATTGGCCAGTTCAGGGGCAAAAAGATAGGCAATGGTCGCTGCAATAAAGGCAAGTATAGTGGGATACCACACTACATTATAAATCCATTGTAACCAGATAGTAATGAATCCAGCGCGCCGACCAAAGGCTTCTCGAACCCAAATATAAATGCCACCCGTATTGGGATAAGCGGTGGCCAACTCGGCCGCAACCAAGGCCACAGGGATAAAAAAAGCAAACGCCGCGATCATGTAATAAGAAACCAGGCTTAAGCCTAGTTTCGCTGTGATCGGTAATGTACTTAAGCTATCTACCGCAATAACATTGATCATAACCAATGAAAAAACGCTTAAAATTCGCTTTGGCTGCACAGAAAACCTCTGGATTACGTAAAACAAACTGTAAAATGCCTTCATATTCGAGTTTATTTGTATTAAAACCTGATCAGGTGTCCTTAATTTTTTATAGTCAGTTCGTCTGCGTTTTATTTGTACCTTGATGTTATTAGTGAAACATTTAAGGCGGGTATTACTTAATTATTTCTTCATACCACTTCGATATTATAGACATGATTATTCTCCAAGCATC
This sequence comes from Legionellaceae bacterium, assembly GCA_947474165.1. Lineage (GTDB taxonomy): Bacteria > Pseudomonadota > Gammaproteobacteria > Legionellales > Legionellaceae > CANJHO01. Next base: position 10,478 of record CANJHO010000062.1, on the reverse strand, counting down.
TTATTTTCAGTGTATCATGTGCATCTTATTATAGGCTACTTGTTGTTATTGCGAAATCGTATGTATAAAGTTCCTTCGCCCTACGACATACAATATCAGAGCGAGGTCATCCGCTGTATATCAAATATAGCGTCTTCCACCTCATGAAACCGAAAACAAAGCTGGGTTTTTACCTTGTCGCAATTTAAAGTATTGTATCTTGGTCTAGTTTCAGAAAAATTCATATCCGACATACGGCTTGATTGAATTAATTTTGGATCGCATCCCAATGATACTGCTAAAAACCTGCCTAACTCTGCTCGTGAAAAAATTCTTTCTGTGCCCAAGTGAAATGTACCACGTAATTTTTTTTGAAAAGCAAGTTTTAATACCTCGGCAATATCTTCGACAAAAACCGGGTTCAACCACTGATCTTCAAAACAATATATTGGTCGAGATTCAGAAATGCTTTGAAGCAGCGGTAATAAAATATTTTTGGGGTGGGCGTCCTTAGACATTAATTTAGAGGTGCGGAATATCAGAAAATTCTCAAAATTTTTCTCCAAATATTTTTCAATCTCCAATTTTTGGTGACCATATACGGTATTTGGCTCTCGGGGGTCATCTTCCCTGTATAAATTCCCCTGTCCTGCAAACACATAATCACTTGAAAAAAAAACGGGCGTTGCGTTACATTTTCTAGAAAAGTTTAAGAGCTCCTGAACTCCTTTTACATTAATTTGATGCGATCGTTTTTGTTGTTGAAAGCATTTTTCAACATCAGCCATTGCCGCACAAATAATGACGTATTGATACTCATGATCTTCAAAGTATTTCTCACAAAAAGAAAAAATTGGTTTAGCTAAGTCGAAGCGATCCCGACAAACCCCTTCTACCATGATCTGATCAGAGGGTAGATTTTTTAATAAGCTCGAACCCAGAAATCCAGACGCACCAATCAATAGGATTTTTTGTTTTTCTTGTGTCACTAGCTACTCAACTTCCCTTTATCCTGGCATCATTTTTTTAATGGGCGTAAGTATGTCGGCGATAGAAAGTGAAGTAAAGCAACAAAAACCAACGCAAAAAACACTCGATTTATATCGCTCACGCAGAAAAAATAGCATGGACATGGTTCATCACTTTATAAAAACCCTTCCTAAGGAAGTGATTGTACAGGCAGCAAAACAACTGGGGCTTTATTATAAAAAAAGCATCGCAGTTGAGACTGAGCAAGCACTGGATGTTTTATTCAATCACACCATATTTCATCATTTGCACAATACTAAGTACTGCCTAGAACAGGGTGTTTTAGACAACATCGGTTTTGTTGAGCAACAGTCTGATTTACAACTAGCGACTAACTTGTAGAGCCGCGTAATTTTTTATATAAAACCTCGCTATGAACAGGACCAGTGTGCGATTATAAAATGTCATGTAGGGTGTGCAAAGCGCAGTGTGCACACCCTCTTGCTACAATACCGATTTTGTCGTGCTATTTAGAATACGAGGCACTAGTTAATACACCCTCTCCTCACCAGGGGCTATTGCGACTAATCGCTGATTCTTCGCCTGGTTCTCCGAAAACGAATTTAATTTTTGGTATTGTAACCATGGTTCTTGGTATTGAAGCCATGGTTGGAGAGTGAGATGTGACTGCACTCGGGTTCTTTAATTTTGCTCTGTCAAACATTCGTTGACGAATAGCATCGCAATTATGATGAGTATCTTTATTCACTGGGCTGAGATTGGGTGTTTGAACTTCCTGAGGTATAAAGTCCTGTTCTGGTGTAGATGAGCCCGGTTTTCTTCGAGGGTTCAGAGGGCTTCCGCCCGCTATATTAATTAAATCTGACATGCTTTTAGTAGAGGTCGAGGGCGCTGCCCTATCATTTTCCTCACTATTCATTACGCGGAGTGGACTAAAATTGCTTAATGCAGATGCTGCACATGCTTGAAGTTCTAACAGGAACTCAGGTTCGGCTACAGTAATATTAGCATTCTGCTGTAACTCATAAGCTATCTGTACAAGATCTTGTAAAGGATGAATGGCTTTGATAATTAGATTATTCTTTTTGGTTTTAAAAATAACTAATTGATGCTTTTGTAAAATCTCATTGATTTGGGCTTCAGTGGTTTTTTCTTGAAATCGAAGATAAATTGTTCCAGCAGGGATCATTAAATCACCTGAGACGTTGGTATACAATGGTGTTATAATTTGTTCATGGTCAATACAGCATAGGGTACCAATTTCTGGAATCTCCATATCATTTGATATTTTAAAAACACTCTGTCCTCCCCGCTCAAATAAGCGTTCAAGACCCTGAATTACTCTTAATTGGTCTGATTGTAGGGTTGTTAATGCTTTGATAGCAAAAATATTGGGGTGTTTGTTTAAAACTAAAAGACGATCTTCTCCACCATATTTTATTTCGATGCAATTCATTGGAGTAAAAAATTGATCAGGTGTTCCTGATGTTTTTGAATGGCGTTTCATTAGGTACCTTGATGTGATTAGTGAAAAATATTAAGGTGCGATTTTGGTTATTTATACATTAGGGGCTATGGGGAGTAATCGCTGATTCTTCGCCTGGTGCTCCAAAAGTAAATTTAACTTTTGGTATTATCACCCAGGTTGGTATTGAAGCCATAGGTGGAGAATTTGGAGAATAAAGTGGACCTCTAGATAGACGCTCTAATTTTGCTCTGGCAAGCATTCGTTCAAGAATAGCATCTGGATTTTCATGAGTATCTTGATTCACTGGGCTGAGATTGGGTATTTGCACTTCCTGAGGTATAGATTCCTGTTCTGGTGTAGTGGATCTCAGCCCTCTTCGCGGGTCCAGAGGGCTTCCGCCCGCCATATTAATTAAATCTGACATGTTTTTAGGAGAAGTCGAGGGTGCTTCATTCGCTGTCTCATCATTTTCCTCGCTATGCATTATGTGTAATGCACTAAATTCGTTTAAAGCATTATCTACATTTAAAAGTGGGGTTAAAGCACTACTGTACATGAGTCTAATTGTTGATCTTGGATTGACCACATTCGATGTTTTTCCTTCCGAATCCAAATAACTGGTTTGCATCATTTCCCACGCGCCACCATCTAAACTCGAGTAACCGCTAGCCTCCTTGTATCTAATTACTGCTTTAAAATCATCGGAATAACTGAAATATAAATTATTTTCTTCACCGAGTACGATTCCAACCTGTTTTACAACATGGAAAGTTGAATCACCTGTCATTTTTACTTCAAAAATTCCTTCTCCATGAATAAACCCGAATCCATGCTCATTGCTAAATCCTCGAACATGCAAAATAATCGGTGTTCTTGCGTTGGTGTATGCGTGTAAAAAAAACATAATATATCCATGAAAAAAAATGCCTATTATAGATATTTTTCATCCATTGTAAACTTTATTTGGCCTTTGTTTTGAAAGTTCTAATCCTGTTTTCCAGGGAATATTTTGTGTTGTTATAGGTGTGAACCACCTTATAGGGCAGAGCAATGTCAGTAAAGCTTAGCGATATTTTTTTTCATTGGTATTACCTAATCGTTCCTACATACCACTTCGATGCAATAGACAATTGATTGTTTTCCAAACATCTTGCTTTCGGTGCGTCATGTGCTCCGCAAACCACAATCAGCTGAACCGCTCCTTTGCGTTTGGCATGTGTTTTTAATTTATGCAGCAGTGCCTTGCCGGCAGTTGTCCATTGTTCTGGGGACTCAACACAGAAATCATCAATTTCTAAGGTCAAACCACCGGGTTGATACACTTCTGGCGCAGTTCTGAGACGACCGATCGCAAATCCAATTGTTTGTTGATGGAGTTCGGCAATGAGCAAGAGATAATCTGGTTGGTTGAGCAATTGCTGGAACCAGAGGGTTTGTTGATGCTCTGCATCGGGTGTATGGCGCCAAAATTGAGGTTGGGCTTTTTCATAATCTAATCGTTTTAGCTGGGATAAAGTAACCATGGCCTCAATATCCTTAGCCATTGCATTACGAATGGTGAGGGGGTCATTTGAAATGGCTGCACTCGTGGTATCAAAGGTTAGGAAAATTCGATTGGGTTGATCTGGGTCAATTCTCCCGGTCTTTAATTTGAGTTCTTCCACAAAATTATTCTGCATAACGGATGCAACCGCTTTACGCCAAAATTGTAGTGCTCGTTGATTTTCTGGGATTATGGTTATTTCCCACAATCCGGGATGTTGTTGCCAAACTTGTTGGGCCACCACTTGACCAATTTTTCGATTTTGAAAACGTGCAAGGATAAAAAACTCTCCCATGTGCCACTGCAATTTGGGTTTTTTACCGGTTTGGTATAGCAACACAAAGCCTGCAAGTTCATCATCGACCTTGACTAGAAAAGCCTGCTGATTTGAATCAATAAAGTAATGTTTGAAATCAAAACTTTCATAAAGCCCATCAGCGGGGCAAGCCCAATCTAAGGAGCTTAACCCACACTCGCGTGACATCTCATAAACGTAAAAACGTGCCATGTTTTGAACGGCTGGATAATCGTTAAGGGTGGCTTTTATGAGTTGTGGTTTTATGGTCATCATGATCTCTGTAGGTGAATTACTTTTCTTGCAAGATTTGTTTATTGAAATTTAGTTGATTTAAAAAAAAGGGATAGCTCTTTCAATTGCAAATAAAAACGATGGCCTCATTATTTCCTACACTCATATGTATTAATTACCTAGCGAACTTGAGCTTATTAAAACCCGCAATAGTTACCTTTGTCCCATCGGGAAAGCTGGCTACCAACTCAAGTTTGACGCCTAAAGAAGACAGGTAGGTTCTCAGTGTAGAAATATAAATATCGCTTCTCTTCTCAAGTTGAGCCACACTAGGTTGCTTAATACATAATGCTTCTGCAACTTGGTGCTGTGTGACATGCTGTGTTTTTCTAATATCCATAAGATTCATTTCTGCCAGCATTTCAGCAGCCTTCACACTGGCTTCGGCGTTTACCTTGCTAGGAATTTTTTTAATCAGCTCAGATAGTGGTTTTGCCATGATATATACCTCGTCTTGTTATTCCTCATGTATAGTGGAGAGATGAATTAAAAATTCATGCTCAGCAACAGGGATCATTATTTCGTAAAAACGTTTTTTTCCTGTTTTATCCCCACCACATAACAGCACCGCCTGTCGTATAGGATCAAACGCAAAGAAAATCCTGTACGGTTTTCCATTATGTTGCACTCTAAGTTCCTTAAGGTTACTCACTGTCGTAGCGCCTTGAAGGCTATCAACATGGGGGCGACCAAGATGTGGGCCTTTAACCTCAAGAAGCTTGATTGCAGCAAGAACACTAATCTGCTCTGGTTCCTTTAGTAACAAAAACCACTCATCAAAGCGTTCAACAGTTACAACATTCCACATGATTATGCTAATCCTTAACTAAAATATAGCTTTTGTATTATATAATGTCAAGCTTATAATTGTCTATACGGATGTAACTGATGATGCAAATAAACCTTTTTATATCGTTTTTGGGTCTCTAAGGGAGGCAATATGAGCCCTAATCTCAAGAAGCTTTGTTGCAGTATTCTATTTTTTTTCGGCGTATCTGTCGCAAAAATAGCAGGGCGTAGAGTAATTTATTTTATTGAAATGCTATTTGTGGCAGTATACTTAATTTCAACAAATACCTTACATTAGAAACCATCAAAGTAAATAATAATATGGAGATAATCGGAATGCCGACTAGCTTAAGATATGCTCCGCGCAAGAGTGTTGGAACCGCGAGAAAATGTTCAATAGTTATTATTAATGTTTTATTTATGCTTTACAGCATGAGCTCGGAGGCCAATACCTGGCAGCCGTCACCTGGACATCAGCAAATACCAATATGGCCAAGTGGTAAAATGCCTGATGCATTGCCTGATATAAAAACAGAGTCGGTCACAACAAGTAAAGGCCTTATTGCAGGAAAACCAATTCTTCTCGTGTGGGATGTAACGCAACCTACGATGACCGTTTATTCTCCACAAAAAAAGAAAACAGATATTGGGGTTGTTGTATTTCCAGGTGGTGGATTCAATGGTTTGGCAATTGATTTGGAAGGGACAGAAATTTGTACCAAACTAATATCACAGGGAATAACTTGTTTCTTGTTAAAATATAGAGTGCCTGACTCAGGGCCTGCATGGCATGATAGTTGCCAATGTAACATTCACCCGATAGCACCTACCGCACTTCAAGATGCACAAAGAACAATTGGACTTGTTCGAAAAAATGCTACCCAATGGCATATCAATCCTAATAAAATTGGCGTGCTTGGTTTCTCAGCTGGCGGATACATGGTCGCAGATATCAGCACACATTTTAATAAACGTGCATACAAGCCTATTGATGATGCAGATAAAGTAAGCTCTCGACCCGATTTTGCCATTGCGCTTTATCCAGGGCATTTATGGATTGACGAGAAAAAATTTAAGTTAAACCCTGATATCGCTGTCACCAGTCAAACGCCACCTACTTTTTTGTTGCAAGCAGAAGATGATAATGTGGATAGTATTAATCACTCGTTGGTTTACTATTATGCTTTGAAAAATGCTAAGGTTCCTGTTGAAATGCACTTGTATACGAATGGCGGTCACGGATTTGGAGTAAGACAAACAAATTTACCAATAACAAACTGGCCGCAATTATTAGAAATTTGGCTGAAAACCATAGGGATGAGTTCGAAGTAATGGTTGCCAGCATATACCAGACCACGCTCTGTGAAAGTTTTTGGAGGGCGTACTTTTCCTCATCCCATTCAGAGGAGGTCAATTGTTAAAGCTATGCTTTATATTTGGGTAACCTACTTGCTAGGTAGGTAACTCCTTGGTAAACCACAATACCAAATCATCATCTAGACAAACCATTTTTCCTGGTTCAACAGGCTCGTAATTGTAGGTAACGCCTAAGCCGTCTGGTTGATACCCTCTAGCAATATAAAGTTTTTGAGCATTACCATAGCCTGGATAAAGGCCCACGCCGAGTCCAATACGTTTGGTTCTTTTTGTGGCCTCGATTTCAGCTGTATCAATTAAGATCGAGCCAATGCCTTTTTTTTGGTAGGGCGGTAAAACATTTAGATCCATGATTTCAGGGATGCCTTGCTTATTGAACGGCGGGTAGGGTGAATCCCATTTTAGTGTTACGTAACCTGCAAAATGTGTTTGATAAAAAGCGACCCATACGCACCGTGTATTGTTGGTTTGTTCAGTAAGATAGTTTTGGAATGTTGCCGCGGGCTTTGGCCAATTGTGTTTGGCAAATTCGCTGACAATCGTTGGGATATCGTTTTCATTGAGTGGTCTCAAGTTAATTAGCTCATGATGTGATTTTTTGAAAGTTACCTCTCCAAGATCTTTAGACATATAAACCATATCCCATTCGTAGTTTTCTGGTTTTAAATTAAACAGCGGGATGAACCCTTGGCGTTCATAAAAATGATATGTTTTAAGATAATTTTCATCAGATACACTAGGCGCTAGCGTTTCAACCGTCATTGTGGTCGACGCATTATTTTTTGCATAGCGATAAGCTTCATCTATTAGTAAACGTCCAACACCGTGACCTTGATATTGGCGTAGAACCCCCATCCAATAGAGGTTACTGTTTTTAGGATAAGGAAAGTCAAGGCTAAGCAGCCCGACATACTTGCCTGTAATTTTCACAGCAAAATTAACGCGTGATTGCACCCCTAGTGCATAATGCTCGTTGCATTCTGGTAATCCAAAATACTCAGGTAAATCAGCAGTGATTTGGCGGCATAGTTGTTCGGCTATATCGCTTGAAATGTTTTCTACGGTCATTTTCATTCTATTGATTAGTCCTCAGCGTGATATCGTAATTTTAGGGTACTTAAAGAAGATCCGCCAATACTACTATCGCCACGTTTTGTAATCGAGGGGTGGATGCTAATATTAGAAATTTTCATACAGTTTGTAATTACTCTTGAATTCTTTAAATTGTCTTACCGCTATTCCCGTAACTTATTGTTAGCAACACAATAATTAGGCAACATAGTCTTTTTGGTGAAAAAATCCACATCATTGACTTTTTTAACACACCAGGTATAATTTATGTTAAAAAATTGAGTAAACCTTTTAGGAGTAGATTTAAATGAAGTTATCGACCCAACAGCAAAGTCAATTATTAGAACTTAGGGGTAAATTTATAAAAGCCCTTGAGAGCCGTAGTCGTAATCCCAATGATTTTGATACGAATGTCAATTTCTTACAAGAGCATGCGTCTCTTCTTAGAGAAACAAAAGCGTTGATCACACCTTATTTTGACCGTGGATTATCAATTGCAATGTCAAATTATTTTGGTTTTGTTAAATCATTCAAAATTAAAAGAGTGCAAAGTCAATATAATGAAATGATTGAAAAGGCTAACGCATTTATGTTTGATAACGAGGAATTCAAGAGTTTGTTAGAGAAAGAGTTTAAAGATAAGCCCATAAAGCTTTTGGGTACTCATCAAGAGATCAACGTTGCAAAAAAGACATCGAGCCGAACTGGGTTTTTTCCACAGGTGCAAGAAGAATGCTCGTCAATCTATAAAATTACATTTTCAGACAATAGTGTTTTAAGCTGGTGTCCTGATGATCCAACAGACACAAGCTGCGCAAGGGCCACATTTGATGATAAAATCCATCAGCCAAAAGCTAGAAGCACTGGTCGACGAATCACGGCAGGCTTTAGTCCGACGACTAGTATGACGCTCCCTCGTCAAGTATTTGATCTTGATACGAAGGCTTGTTATGCCGTTGATGCTTCTGATGAAATTTTTAGTTATAAATAATAATATTTCATCTGCTCATGACTAGCTTCAAAAGCTAAGTGATCATAAAGGTGGCTTGGCTTGTGAGCGGTTTTTATTGGGTGTTAGCGGTATTCGCGCTAGCAACTAATTAGAGATAATCATTGAGTGGTTAATCACTTGCGACAAATTTTTTGTAAAAAAATGACATCCTGATTTGAGTGTCATTCAATGAATTTAACATTTGGATAGTTTCATTTTAATGTGCGAATTCTACGTGTAATTTTTATTCTTTTATGCCCCAATGCAACCCAATCTATCAAGGTTGATTATTTTTCAAAAAATGTAACACATCATTATTGAATTGCTCTGGATCTTGTAAAAAAGAAAAATGACTAACCCATGGTTGAATTAATAAGCCAGCATTTGGGATTGCTGCTGCCATAAATTCAGTATTCTTACGCTTCACTACTTCATCATGATCTCCATCCACAATCCAGACGGGTACTTTGATTGATTTTAGTTGTTTTTTTGTAAAATTTGGAAGAGCTGCGGACATTTTACTAAGTTGATAGAAGAAGACTTTGTAATCTTTTGGTGTAGATGATAATTTCTCATATTCTTTCTCTGTTTGTGTAATATATGCATTAAATACAGGACTCTTGGATATATCCGATCTAACGCCGTCCGGGTCAGAATTGGCTGCATAAGCAAAAAGTTTCGTTACCCGCTCTGGATGATGAATGGCAATATCGAGGCCTAAGATTGCACCATCGCTCCAGCCAATAATCGCGGCTTTTTTAATTTTTAAGAAATCCATTAACCCAATTACATCTGAAGCCATTAATTCGTAACTATAAGGTTGTTTATTGTGCGTACTTTTACCGTGACCTCGGCTATCCATAACAATGACCTGATAATGTTTTGCTAATGCTGGGACTTGATTACCCCAATAATTTGAATTGCCAAGCCCACCATGGAGTAATATCACTGGCTGTCCATATCCATAAGTGGCATACCAAATGTGAATTCCGTTGATTGAAGCAAAACCACTGTGTTCTGCTTTAGGTAAAGTAGGTGTTGGTGGCAATTTTAACCATAGAGGTTCAGCATTTGCAAACTGAACGGTTCCAATAAATAAGAAACAAGATAACAAAAAAATACGCCAAAATTGATCAATCATTTAGTTTTCTCTTCTTATAAACGCTAGTAGTTTCAGAGCAATTATGCCGTAATAGGCATGAAGGCAATCAATAATGCGTTGATCTGAAAGGGATTTTACTAGCATAGTGGAAGCATTGTACTAATAAAATTATAGAAACTCATTAAGTTTTTCGAAGTGAACAACCAATAACTGCAACGGCTGTTAGTGGCGGCATAAAAGCGCGGATAAATGGCGCAGATTATTGAGGGATCATACCATCCCATCCTTGGGCGGTAAATTTAGAATGGGGGATCTGCCAACGCCTCCCTTTTGTTTTGATGTTCTTCTTTCAGTATTGGTGGGATGCTTTTTTCTATGATGGCTTTTTCATACCGCATGATTTTATCAAGGTAAATGGATTCATAGCGTATCGCTAGCTCATAAAAGAAATCTACAAGGTGATACGCAGTCTCATCAGAGAGATTTTCTGGCAAGAGATTTCGAAGATTATCATTCATTTTTTTGCTCCTCAGTTAAGATTGTTTTAGCGTTTTTTCTTGGTTTGGCGCGATGTTCACT
>CANJHO010000061.1 GCA_947474165.1 Legionellaceae bacterium | reverse complement strand
GTATTGTTTAGAGATAATATTTTTTCAGCGGTCATTGAGGGGTATTGCAAAGCGGGTGGTTCTATCAATGAAAGTGAGATGCATGATGCGTTTTATGGTCTGATTGGTGGGTGCCAAGGCTGGCTTGAGTTTAATATGTGTCGTTCGTTACCTTCCTCTGATTATGATATTGATACTCAAAGACTGGGTATTAAAGAAACGGAATTAACATTAAAAAAATTGCATTTTCTATCCAAAAATATAGAGCGGTTTATTGATCTGCTTAAAAAATAAAATTTGATATTATTTGTTTGTTTGGTTTTATAATTTCCATTGTGTGTGAATTATGATACAATGTCGTTTTTAATTGATCAGGATTTATTTAAATGAATGCTTTTATTGGTACATTATTCAACAGATCGGAGTGGATGAAACGGGCGGATAAATTTCAAAATATTCGGAGTTTCGATGGTATCCAACTAAATCCTACAGGATTCACCTACGTTTACGATCAAGAGCAAGGTAAAATGGACAATGAGAGAGTGTTATCTCTTTTTCTGGTGAAGAAAAATAAGACGGATAATGAATCTAGTGTTGTTTGCTACATTAAAATGCCTGGCTCTAAGTCCGCTTATGAGACCGTGAGCATTGGTGATAATGAGCTCGGTGAGCATGCTGATGGCATTAGGCGCGCATTAACAAGTACGGCGACTACCCTTACGCCCGATCAAGAAAATGTAGTTTTACAAATTTTATTCAGCACAAATAAGAGTATGTATTTTTGCCAGCCATCTAAATACAAAGACATGCAGGGCTCAACTTTGTTGCGCCATCTTAGTAACGATTATGGTCATTATAGGTTTTTGCGTCCTTATCAATCCAAATGGGATGCTGTAGCTTCAACAGTGAGCCCACTCTTTAGCTTTTGTTTCCAAGTAATGGATGCTTTGATAATGGCGGCATCTGCTGCAGTTATGTTCCTAGTTAGTGCTGTTTTAGCGGCGCGTAGTTTTGTAACAGGTGATTATTCAGGTGCAAAAAAGGCATGGGAAGGCGGCCTTACCTTTGCTGCGGAAAGTTTAATTGTTGCACTAGATGCGGTAGATGATTTCCTTGCTGGCATAGTAGCACCAATACCAAGAGCATGTGCAACGCTGGCATCAGCCTTTAATTCACAGGGCCGTGTTGAAATAACTGCAACAAACCCTGGCTTGACTGTGGGATAAAAAACTTAGAATGAAACCGGATGAAGAAAAGGCTATTATTCAACTCAATAGACCATTTCTTCCGGTTTTTTTGAAGGGTCCGTGACGTCGCCATAGGAGATTAGCGCTCCTGAAAACAGGATTAGATACTATTTAATAGTTTGTTCTGACGCCCTGGGATTTCAAGTCTCTCGCCCAGTTATTTGAACTTAGGGATCATCACGGACCCACGTATTTTATACCAAATTTAATTTCTCTTAAAGCAGCAAGCCATTGTTTGACAAAAAACACCCGTTAAATTGATTGAATTATATCACTGTGGTAAAATAATGCTCTTTTTTGAGTAATATAGATCCCACTATGAAACCCAACTTACGTCCCTCTAAAGCGCCTGAAACGGCATCGGATAGTGCAATTGAGCTAGAATCAACGTTTTCTGCAACACACGATCCGTTTATAGATCTTCAGACACAAATCAGCGAATTGAGTTTTAAGATCGTGAGTCACCTCACGGCTCTCGGTGATGGTACTGGTGAAATGATTCAAGAAGCACTCGGACTTTTAAGTCAGTATGCAATTGCAAACAGTATTCTGCCCATCAAGCAGACGCTTCAAAACTTAGCGGGTCAAAAAGGGGTTTGGAGTGAGGCTACACTCAACGAGGTGTCTAGGTATGCAACGCACTCATTGCGTTATCAACGACTACCCATTGCTTCAATCCATAATCCGTTGTTGTGGTCCTATTCTACATTGGCCTGTTTGCTGCTTTATCGAAAACAATCCTCTACTTCTCTCGCAAGACCTGAACATCATCTCTCTACGCGTCAGCTAAAAGAGATTAAAAATGCATTGCTAGAAGGGCAGCAATTTCAAGGCTTAAGCCATGAGCTAAGTGCCCCTGTGACATTATTAGCCCAATTGAAATCCTCACTTCTGCAATCTAAAACTTTCTATCAGGAAGGTTTTGATACCTTTAAGATGAATCATCTCAATGAACTTAAGCAGAAGAAAAAACAAGCGGATAGGGAACGACGCATACGAGATATCGAGGCCCTAAAGGCACAAACGATTTATCTTTCCTTGATTATTTTTGATGGACAAACTGCGGTAAGTGCGGCACCTGACTATGCTTATGATAGTTGTCAGTATGAAGGATATACGTTTGCCATCGCAGAAAAAGCAAACATTGAACAACAAAAAAAAGAGTATTTGAGTCAATGCGCGCTTGTGATGTATCCCAAATCCGGCTTTGAGGGGCCGATACTTCCTTTAACCAACGAACTTGTCGAAAAAATACAAGCGTCTTTGCCAAAAGAAATTTTAGAGGCACTTGAACTGAACCTTGGTGAGTTAAATTTCCGCTATTCTATTGAAGATGGGAAAACATTTCGTTGGCGGGTCTATTTTGGAAATGATCTCTGTTGGGGGGCGAACCTTGATTATAAGCCAGGGATTCACACAGGTGATGAAGCAATTTGGTGGTATTGGGTGGGTGGCGCGCACCTTCAGGCGTCTTCGCTTGCCGCTTCTAATGAAAAATTTCTTGAATATGCTGAAAATAACAGATCTGCTTATGTTCGCTCTAATGAGGTGCTTTCCTGTCAGAATGCGCTCGCAAAAGAGGCATGTGACAAGGTGAGCAACATTGCTAAGGAACTCATCGAATCAATCCACAAGGAAATAAGATTGCTTTACTTATTTGAAGTAAAGCAATTATTAAAATTGGATACTACTTCAGCGTTTGGGCAAGCGATGGGTCATTACTTCCTGAATGTGCGGCAGGTAAAGGCGATGTTGGCTTTGAGCGCTGTAGGTGAGCATCAAAACGGAGAGAGTCAGGTTTATCGCTCAATGCAGGTGAATATGCCACCTGCTTCACATGAAGCAATGGTTGATTACTTAAATGATAATAAAGAATCATTCATGACGGGATTTGAGTTATTTAAAAAAATGGATGCGTTTTTAGTGGATTGTCAAACACATCTCCCCCAAATTTTAGAGCAGGCAAGGGCGTCTTATCAAGTGATGGTGAACAATGTACTCCACCACGGTACCGAGTTTATTGAGGATTATTCACCCACGGCAAAGCAGGTTTCATCAGACGTGCTTGCAGAGATAAGGGATGAGGCGCCTCAACAGGGACCTCATGCCGGATCTGATTTAGCAGCGTTGGCCATCATCAAGGGGATCCCAAATGATACTCCATCGCAGGAAACAGATTCAGAAGCCCAACCTAGTCCCCAAGAACCTGTTTATGAGTGGATTGATGAAGTGCCAGAGGTTGTTGATCTTTATACAAATTTATCAATAACCAGTGATTCTCTCAGCATTGTTAAAGCGCAGATGGGTAAATTGAGTATGGCCATTGTCTTTCATTTTGGTAAAGATGAGGCGGGTAATATTAGAAATCTTCGTAAAGCATTGGCGCTTTTAAAGGAATATCGCGAGGCCAATCGGATGCAACCTGTGAAACGGGCACTTCATGTGGCCCTGCAACCGATGGCTGCGGGTCAATACAATTATAGCGGTGAAAGGACCGAAGAGTTGGTTAATTTAGTTTTTTTCTTGATTAAAGACACGACCAATCCGTGTGTTAAGCCTGATTCTGTTGCTGAATTGCTCACGTTCATTAAAAAAACCAATAAGTGCTCATCGATGATGGGCAGTAACACCGTACCAGATAATGACACCCTGTTACAATGGACAGGCTCTTCACAATCAGCCATCTGGGCTGATTTTCATGTGAATGAACTTCGACTGTTGGCAGCCACGCGCTTGCCTCCTGGCAGTGTAAGGCAGGATCCTATTGGCAATCCTTATTTATGGGCTTACGCAACGTCGGCGTTGTTACTTCATTATCGCAAGGAATTTTCTACGTCGGGGGATAAGCTTCGTATCTCAATGAAGGCCATAAGGACGATTCAAGAAGCGCACGTGGAAGGACAACATATTCAGGAATTAATTCAGCAATTAAGAAACCCCGCATTATATGAATCACTTTTACAACAATTAGAATCAGCCTATCAGCGATTTCTAGTATCTTATATGGAGGGTGCAAATGCATTTGCAGACCACCATTTTAGCGAAGCAACAGCGCGGCATCAGCAGGCTGAAAAGCTTCGAGGTGAAAAAGATGCCAACGCATTAAAAGCACACGTCATTCATTCTTCTTTGATTATCTTTGATGGGAAAAGCGTGCTTAGCGCGCAGTCTGGATATACATATAATAGTAGACAATATGCAGGCTATACGTTTGCCTTAGCACGAAATGAAAAAATAAAAGAACAGAAAATAGCTTTCCTTAAGCGATGTAGTTTGGTTGTTTATCCGGCCAAAGGTTTTGATGGCCCCATTCTTCCATTAACGCCAGAAGCGCTAAAAAACATACATGAAGCATTGCCTAAAGGCGTTTTAGAAGCGGTTCAATTGAACCTTGATGAATTAAAATTTAATTACCATATGAGAGCTGGCAAGCCCTCGTATTTCCTGGTTTATTTTGGAGATAAGCTCTGTTGCAAACTGAGTATCAGCTATAAGCCTCATGTATACACCGGTGCTGAAGGGATTTGGTGGGCTTGGGTCGGTGAGGATGAGTTGTATAAGGTATCATCGATTGGATGTTCTGATACGGCATTTCAAGAGCTTGTGAAAAAATCTAGGGGGATATCCATATTACCTCGTATAGAGGCCTTGAAGACGCTTGATGGTTATAATCAAGCCACTAACGTGGAACGTGAGCAGGCCAGTGGGCATGCCGAAAAATTAGTTGAATCATTTAAGCACGCTTGGATAAAAACAAATTTTGATAAAGAGGTTAGGCAAACGATGCGATTGGATAAAAAGAATCCTTTTGCTCAAGACCTGACGGAATTTCTTGCAACTTTGACATGCCTTAAGGCATTGATTGCACTTGCCTGGCATGATGAATATGAAAAACAAGACAGTGAGTTGACGGCCTTTTTAAAGGAAGATACAGAAACGCACTTATTGGATGAGATGATTGCTGACAATAAAAAAATACTCACCGCAACAATGGACGCATTTTTAACTAAATATAAAAACGGTGTACATCAACTATTGAAGCAAGATAAGCTGACGCACTATAACCTGCTGGAGAGCGCTTTAGATCAGTGTACCGGTTTTATCAATGAATATTTACCCACAGTGCGGCTAAATCCCTTAGAAGAGTTTGCCCATATCACTCAGAGTTTAGTCGATGCCTTTACGGAAGATAATAGTGAAGGATTTGAAAATGAACCGAGGGTGTCAGCGTTACTTGCTCAACTGGCTGAGACACAAAACGAATCAAAAAGATTAATATTGTCACAAGAGTTGAAGAATAATAAAGTCAAAATAGTTGCCAATCGGGTTCATTTGGATAAAGTTGCAGCCGATCCCACAATGATCACCGGTCGTGGTGCGGCAGCCATGGCGTTGCCCACCCAAAATAGCCCATTGTTGATGCAAATTAAGGTAGTTTCGGAACAACTTTTAAACGTTGGAATGCAGGTCGCGGGATTGGCAGGCTTCGAAGCAGCCTCAGGCGCGGCGACTACGCTGGGTTTGGGGGCATCATTATTAGGTGCAGCGGCGGCTATTTCAGATATTTTCCGACAGCACAGTGACCCTGTAGTTCCTATGATGATGAGTGTATTAACGGAGCTTACGAATCAACATCAACAGTTGCTGGCAGAAATGGCATGGCGACAGGTTGATCTGAAAGCAGAAATAGGTGAGGTTGGTTTGGAAATCGTAACCAAGTTCGCTAATTTTGATGCTAAAGTTGAAACGATTCAAGCCGTTTCAGCCTTTATATCTCAACGCATGCTAACAGAAGGGCTTGTAAGCCAATACCAACTCAATAGCATCACGCAAGCCTTATCTCAGGTAAATCACTTATTAATCGATAAAACTGTGAACGATGTACTTGATACTACATCTAAACCGATTTATCGCATCGTCTACAGTGGTAGTAATGGGTATATTGATAGAATCACCGTGGCGGAACTGAGTAGTCAACTCCTCACCTCAATCAAAGAAACCAGCAAGCGTGTTGAAGTGGCGGGGGCGAGTCGGGTGCCTGATTTGCTGACGATGTCACAATGGAAAATAGCAGGACAGCCCGGTCTTTGGGCCAATTTTCATATCAACGAACTTCGGATGCTGGTGTCTCAAAAGGTCCCTTCGGCTGAGATTCTAGTCGGCTCTGTCTGTAACCCATTATTATGGGCTTATTCAACACTTGCACAAATACTGCTTTATCGAAGGCAATATGCTAATTCGTTAGACCCACATGCTAATCGTATAACGCTGCCGGAGCTTGATAATGTCCAAGAGGCGCTCTGGGAAGGGCAGAAAATTAAAAAATTATTCATCGGTCTAAGGGATCCCCAAGTTGGGAAATATGTATTAGGGCAACTAGAATCATCATTGACTCAATTGAAACAACATTACGAGGCAAGCGAACTTGCTATCCATGACAAACAAAGGGCCGAAATTAAGCTGCAACGTAAAGAGGCTTTTAGAGAACAACAAGCGCGCGAAGTTAATCTTTTGGCAGCACAAGAGATTAACCGATCTGGCATAGAATTTGATAGCAAAGGTGTTGTCCCACCATCAGAAAGTGGCAGGGAGTTTGCGGGGGGGGGGATGACCTGTTTTACAGCGCGAAAAAGTATCATTAATAAACAAAAAGACAATTTTTTTAGAGAACCAGGGGTCCTCGTTTATCCTGAAGTAATGTCTCTACAGCCAATATTTCCTTTTCCAGTACTACCCTTAGGGCCTAAGCTACTGGCTAAAATATATGAGGCCTTGCCAAAGGTAATTTTAGAGGCGCTTGAATTGAACCTTGGGGAATTAACGTTTTCTTATTCGCTTGAAACTGATAATCAATTTTCTTTGGTGATTTATTTTAAAGACAATGCTTGCTTAGAAATTAGCGCTGAGTACAAAGCAAGAAATGTGTTTAATACCTACCAAGAGGCCACCTGGTGGTATTGGGCAGGCGGGGCGGAATTTACTAGCATGAGTATGGGAACTTACGAATATAATGGCATAGCGGCTTACACAAAAATTTTTGAAAATTATTGCAATGAGAACATCATGGCATTTGAATCATCAATGGCGAAAATGCCTAGCTTAGTTGGGTGTAATAAAGTTAGTGCCCATGAATACATTAAAGTCCTTCACTTGGCCGAGCAGATGCTTGCAGTAAAAAAAGAGCAGATGCAAATACAAGCTAATTTGGAGCTGCGGCATGCAGTTAAATCGGATACCGACTCTCCATTTGGCCAAGCGATAACAGCATATTTTGCGCATTTCAAATGCCTTAAAGCGTATCTTGCCTTGTGTTTAAATGAGACAGGGATTGATTTTTATAGTAGTTTGCAGGTTCCAGAATTGCCTGCTTCGCGGGAAGAGATGGTCGCGTATTTAGACAAAAATCGATCAAAAAGTGGTTTGACGTTACTAGAGAACATGAATGTATACCTAGGTCTTATCCAAAAATACTTAGTCGAGGCGCAGAAGGACGCTACTTTATCGAATGATAGTTTAATTGATAGCGTATTAAAGGAGGCGTCTAGTTTTATCGAAGAATATGCCCCAACGACAGTGCGAGAAAATTTTGTTATTCCATTTGGACCGTATGATAGTGAAGATACAAAAGATAAAAAACTTGAAACCGTGACAGAAAGTACAGCAATGTTAATGGACCTTATGATGTCAATGAAAGAGGAGTTAGGTCACCTTAATGTGTCATCCATAGAAAAAGAACAGTATTGGAGCGCTACGCGAAGTCGTGTTGCAACGTTTTGCGATGCGCATCCGCATCTTTTGGCTGAAAGTGGCATTGGTCCTGCAAGGCTTATGGCGGCAAGGGGCGATAGCCCTGTTTTTGGACAAAGGGTGGTGGCTTCAGTAGAGAATGGAGTAGTGATTGATGATGCCAGTGTAAGTTCAAGCTTGTAGGTTGGACGCGGGCTCAACCCCACATGGGCACCGCACCGTCTATATTTTACTCAACTGGCTCGCCTTTGGCACCCGCTTCACTCTTCTTCAACTGTACTTCATTTTGTTTCGTCTCAATAACATGACGATTACTCGGAGATAATAGCGCGTTTAATTCCTGGAGCGCGCCACCAATAGCACCTCCTGTTGGCTTTTTGTTTCGATAATATAGCCAGCCCTTGCGTTCCAACCACAAGCAGAATTGATCGAACAGAAAGGCGCTCAGAGCAATTTTAATCAGAATGATGAATAGGTGCATGGTTATTAATTCATAAAATAGTTGTTAAAGGGGATGCAATAAATGCTGCGAAGTCGTGCGTACTTAAATCAACGAAAAGCAGCTTTAAGCCGTGTAACACCAATTAAATAATTGCTCTATTTTACAATAAATAGTGATAAACTTCACCTACATTTACGATGTGGCAAGAAAAGATGCTGTTAAATCCTCAAACAATCATGGATAAATGAATTGGATAGTAATCAATATTGAAAATCTGGAGGAATGTCATGAAAGCAAGCAGATTGATAGGTAGGTATTTAACAATAATTTGCTTACATTTAGTTTTATACCCTGCAGTTGCGATGGCGGATGAAGTCGATCGTTATCTTCAATGCGAAATGCATAGATTGAAAATTCCTGGTCTGTCAGTTGCTATTGTTGAAAATGGTAAAATTATCAAGTCCAAAGGATATGGTTTTTCTAATATTGAATTAAAGGCTCCAGCTAAACCAGAAACCATTTATCAATCTGGCTCCATAGGAAAGCAATTCACCGCAATGTTAGCAATGATTTTAGTTGAAAAAGGAGTCTTGCATTTAGATGATAAAATAACGCAATATCTGCCTGACGCCCCTGAAACTTGGCAAAATATCACTATTTTTAATTTGCTAACGCATACATCAGGATTAACAAGGTACAATCCCGATGTTGATTTACATCTTGATTACTCTCATGAGGATATCATTCGTCGTTTAAAGCTATATCCACTTGATTTTGATCCTGGAACCTCATTTCACTATAGCAATGTTGGTTATGAATTGCTGGGTTTCATAATAGAAAAAGTTACTGGGAAATCATATGGTTCACTTTTACAAGAACATATTTTTAAACCATTGGATATGAATACAGCTCAAGTAATCAATGATCGGGATATTATTGATAATCGCGCTGCAGGTTATGATTTAGTTCA
Source organism: Legionellaceae bacterium (assembly GCA_947474165.1). GTDB lineage: Bacteria > Pseudomonadota > Gammaproteobacteria > Legionellales > Legionellaceae > CANJHO01. The sequence goes on along the minus strand of CANJHO010000061.1, from coordinate 8,708 downwards.
TGGTGTATTAAAAAATCAAGAATATATTTCCCCCACCTTCAATTCTACCGCTGATGGCGCGCTTTATTTTACAATACTAGATTTAGCTAAATGGGATGCAGCACTGTATACAACAAAGTTGCTTAAAAAAGAAAACATGGACTTGTTGTGGGCTCCTGTAAAATTAAACGATGGTAGAACTGAAAGTTATGGCCTTGGTTGGAGAATAACAAGCATTAATGGACATCGTTTAATAGAACATGGGGGTGAGTGGCAGGGATTTACTGCGTTTATTTCTCGTTATGTGGATAAGAAATTGACGGTAATTATTATGACGAATCTATCAGGGATCGTAGAACTTGGCGATGTCACTCATAATGTGGCTGGGCTATATAACAAAGACCTTAAAGTGCTTAGTTCAAAGCACGTCGATGATAAATGTATGTGATTTAGTAGGTTATTACTGATGATTATTTAAAACTAATACGTTGTAAACGATGTGATGCATTATTTTAAATCGGATATTAAATATTTAAGATCAACGTTCAATTTACAGGATGTATGATGCCCGGTACACTCCCTATCTATCTTAATGTAGTATGAAATAACTTACATGAAAAATACCCTAAGCACCCCTCATGATAAATTATTCCGGGCATCAATGAATCATCCGGAAGTTGCCCGAGATTTTTTAACGACGCATTTACCCGTTGAAATCAGGACTAAAATTGATTTTAACACAATCGTACTTTGTCCCAATACATTTGTTGATGAAGCGTTAAAGCTTTCAGAATCAGATGTTTTGTTCAATTGTATGATTGAAGGGAAAGAAGGATTTATCTACATATTAGCTGAGCATCAAAGTACACAGGATTCACTGATGCCGTTTAGGCTGATGAAATACATGGTTAAAATTTGGGATTATCACCAAACAAATAATAAGAAAAAAAATAGTTTTCCCTTCCCTGTTATTTTTCCACTGGTTTTTTACACAGGGAGGGGTATTTACAAGGCGCCTCGGTCACTATGGGCGCTGTGTGGAGATAAGGCAGATTTGATGAGGTCAATCCTGCAAGCGCCATTTCATCTTATCGATGTTAATACGATACCGGAAGATGAACTAACCTCGCGTAAGTGGTCAGGGACCATGGAATTTCTTATGCGACATCGATTTAGACAACACATTAGTCAGGAGTTAGAAAAAGTTGCACAAAGCTTCAACCTGCTTTTGTTGGAGGATAAAGACCAATTTGTGCTACAATTACTATCATATATTATGGCAATTGATGATGAGCATCGATCAACCAAAGAATTAACGGAGTTGATGCGAAGCAAAATATCATCAGAAGTTGGAGATGAAATCGTGAGTTTAGCTGAAAAATTGAAAGAAGAGGGTAGAGAAGAGGGCCGAGAAGAACTGCGGCTTGAAACGGCACGCATCATGCTTGTCGAGGGTTGTGATCCTGTTTTTGTTGCCAAAGTCATCAAGCTTTCAATCAATAAAGTAAAAGAATTGAAAAAAACACTGTAATCATCAGAAGTTGGAGATGAAATCGTGAGCTTAGCTGAAAAATTGAAAGAAGAAGGTAGAGCGGAAGGTCGAAAAGAAGGTCGAAAAGAAGGTCGAAAAGAAGGTCGAAAAGAAGGCCGAGAAGAAGTGCTGTTTGAAATGGCACGTATCATGCTTATTGAGGGTTGCGACCCTGTTTTTGTTGCCAAAGTCCTCAAGCTTCCAATCAATAAAATAGAAGAGTTGAAAAAATCACTCTAATCATTGTTTAGACAAATTATGCCTCAGCTAGCGTGGCCTGGGTGAATCCTGATCTAACTTTAAATCAGCACTTTGAGAACAGGTAGGTTTAGTTGATCTCAAAAAAGAGGGCGCAACCTTACGTTTATCCAATTCATGAGCACTATGTATTGGAGACACTGTAGCTGCAGGGCCTTCGTGAGTATGTGTTGATTCTTGATGTAATGGATTCAACCACGCATTAAGAATCAACTCATCATCTTGTATATTGGATGCTTTTAAGGCTTCGCTTAGGCGCAAACCGTAATATGGCAAACGACGTTCTTTATCGATCTTCCATTGGGCGTCGATGGGTGGAAACCCAGTGGCTGGTTGTTTATCTAATAGACGTGTCACAGCGTATGTGATGGGTTGATCTGCGTTTTTTTTATGTTTTGGCATTTTATCTTCTCTAATTAGCTTGAGTATCATTATCGGAGGAATTTTATGGCAACGTTGACTCAAATACAATATGCAATGATAATCATGTACAGTATGTATAAATTATGATACTATAATGCTTCAATAAAACAATATTCATTTAATCATGGTTGCGCTTGGAGGTTACAATGTTTTTAAATCCATTTTCTGGGATTATTGAGGATAGAAGATATCCTTTATCAAGGGTGTTACGTACTTCACTCTTTCAAAAATTTAATGACTCATTTCATGTTTTTGCAGGAAGTCGGTTTTTTTCTAGTTCAAGTAAACTTCATGTGGGTTTGTTTGATTATTTAACGTTATTTACCAGTACGGCCATGCTTGCTTTGCTTGCGCTTAGCATGAGCTTGGGGGGCTCAGAGAAAAAACCTGCCGCTACCATTGGTGCGCTATTGTTTCTCCCGATTTTAGTGCTCAACCTCCCATTTTTAGCCGCACGTCATCTCGTAAGTGGCGTATGTGCTATTGTTTTTTTTCCTATTACAGCAGCTATACATTGGTGGGCAAGTACAAAGGCCGAAAAAGATAAAGAACAGATTAAAAGCCTTAAAGGTACAACGGAAGAGGGTGATGAGGTAACTATTTCCGATTCTATTGATTTATTTGATGAGCCTGAGTTTATGCTCGCTGGTTGGACTCGGGCTTGGTTTTATAATGTAGATATAAGGCATGATCATAATATGCAGTCTGATATGCTAGAAGATAAAGTAAGTGCTAATTATAATTCAAAGCCATGGAAGCCGCTCGCGCATTATGCGACCACATCTTCTCATAAATATTTATTTTTCCCGAAACTAATAGTAGGCGATATAGGTGATCATGATGGGGTGGAGAGAATTCCATTCAAAATTGATTTAAAAACCCAATCATCTGCTTTAGAAAGCTTAAGAAAACTTAATGTAAGAAATATATTAGTGAACGAACTACAAGGTGATATTATTATAAATTCGACTGGGGAGCCCTCTGCTATGGGTAACCTTTTACATGGAATGTACTAAGAGCAGATTAAATCCCTCTCCTCGAGTAGTATTGAAACAGCAGAGGGGCATAGCTCTATCATTTATCGTTAATTTTTGTAACTCCTCGTCATTCGTAACAAAGTGAGGGATTCTCCTGGCTGTAGTACGACACAATCAGCAAAAGACGGCGCCGCTAACAGGAGATCCCTCATTGCATTCGGGATGACGTGAGTTACGTTAATTTTTACCAAAACCCCTGAGGTTTAACACCATGCATAAAGAAAAATCGTTATCATCGATGTTGCCCCTGTTTTTTGTATTGCTGATTGATGGCATGGGTTTGGGCTTACTATTTCCTATCTTAAATACCATTCTTATCGATCCCCAAGCTGGTTTTTTATCGATTGATACCAGCATGGGGGTGCGGGATTTTTGTTATGGCGTGACGATTGGCATTTTTATGATTTGTTGGTTCTTTGGTGCGGCAATATTGGGTGATCTTTCAGACAGTATCGGACGAAAAAAATCATTAATGATCTGTTTGGTAGGGGCTTTTTTAGGCTATTTATTATCAGCTGTAGCGATTGTTTTCCATAATTTTTGGTTGCTGATAATCAGTCGTATCATCGCAGGCTTTACTGCAGGTAGCCAACCCATTGCTCAAGCGGCGATTGTTGATGTGAGTAGTGATGAGCACAAGGCACGTAATATGGGCCTGATTTTATTAGCCATTTCATTGGGGTTTGTTCTTGGGCCCATTTGTGGTGGATTATTATCAAATCATCAGTTGGTGTATTGGTTTAACTTTGAAACACCGATGTATTTTGCCGCTGGTTTGGCATTAATGAATGCATTCCTACTGCATTGGACATTTAATGAAACGATGTGCAAAGTGCAGAATAAAGTAAATATCCGGTGGCATCATGCGGTGCATATTTTTATTTCAGCATTTAAACACCCTGCTATCAAAAAATATTCGGTGGTGTTGTTGATTATGATCTTCGGTTGGTCTAATTATTTTTCATTTATTTCGCTCTACATGATGCAAATTTATCATTACTCTGCGATGCAAAATTCACTATTCCTTGCAGTCATGGGTTTAGGTTTTAGCATCGGATGTGGGTATCTCGTTGATATTTGTACTAAGCGTTATCCATTTGATGGCATTGTGGTGGTCGGGTTGTCGATAACTGCAGCCCTCGTGCTGTTGACTCTTCTTAGTACGCAGGAGTGGGTAGCCTGGGTGGCTACCTTGTTAATTGGAATCAGCCTTTCAGTGGCTTATTCGGTATTATTAACCATTTTTTCGAACCAGGTTGGGGAGAGTGAGCAAGGTTGGGTTATGGGGGTTACTGGCTCAATTATGGCACTTTGTTTTGGATTAACGTCTATTCTTACAGGTATTATTGCTCAAGTAGGCGCCGTACTACCCATGCTACTGGCGGTTATAGGTCTGGGTGGAGGTGCGATGATGTTGTTACTGGTAACCTATAAATCTAAGGTAGCAGATTATTCCTTATAAAGATTTGAGGGGTTTAAAGTCCCTCAAATCAGAGTAGGGCGCTTCTGGTAGCAATCATTGGTATCGCACTGACTCATATTACGTATTTCTACGTATAGTATTCCAAATAGAATTGATTGTATAATGATTACACAAATTAACCATTGTGAGTAATCAATTATGAGTAAATACAACTGTGTTTTTATTGTTGGCCACCCAGGGGCTGGTAAAGGTTTTCTTGCCAAAACATTAGCAGACAAGCTGCAGTGGACATTTATTAATGCAGATTTAGGCTTGGAGTCTACATTTGGACGATCATTAATTGATATTCTAGGCCATCAAGGTAAAGAAAGTTTTGATAAATGCCAAGAAGCGGCCTTAAAGTACCAGCTAACACAGCAAAAAATTGTTGTTGCAACGGATGGTAGTATTGTTTGCTCTGAAAAAAACCGACAATTATTATCCTCAGCGTTTGTGGTTTTTTTAAAAACCAGCACGGCAGTGCAAATAGAACGTAGTATCCGCAATCAAGCGCCTCTCTTACCTATAAACTCCTTTGCAAGTTTATTAGATCAACTTCACTCTGAGCGTGATGATTGGTATGAACAAGTAAGTCATTTAATCATCGATGGCGATAGCATCGCGCTTAATGAGCACATTGCTAGTATTATTGATGTCGTATCAAATAAAGAGGAATCTACGAGTAGCAAAATACCTTTGGAAAAAAGCGATTTAACTCAATTTCATAAAACTCGGCACACGCCAGTGCAATTAACCCAGCAACAAGCCACCTGTCTTAAGTTAGTGGCAGAGGGCCAACCCTCAAAAGAGATAGCACGTTTAATGAATATTTCTTTTAGAACTGTGGAGGGATACATTGCCGATCTTATGGAGAAATTAGGGTGTACGTCTAGTAAGGATTTAATTGCGCTGTATCATAAAAAGCCTTAGATAGAGTAAGACTTTTATCAAATAACCGTGTGTATGAGATACTAACTCAAGGATGATGAGCCTGATGAAGAGAAACATGATACCAGAGCGGCTAGCTGCATTTATTTGGTCCTTTTTACGGGGGCACCCAGGCTCTATAGCTGGATTTCTGTTAATTACCATCGTTGCCTCCCTTGAAATATCACTGGGCCCTTATGTACTAAAAATGATTATTGATGCCGCTACCTGGCATGCTGATAATGGCGCACTTTTCTTACAGGCTGTTACCTATCCTGCGGTCTTTTATATTTTACTTACCCTTATTCATAATGGGGCCATGCGAACATACCACTATATTTCTCTGAAATTATTTCCAAAACTTAGGACTGAAATTTCTGTTGCTTTGTTTGATCATCTAGCCAAGCACTCGTTATCTTTTTTCCAACGAAATTTTTCCGGCGATCTTGCCAATAAAACCCAATGTGTCGCAGAAGGTGTTGAATCCATTATCCAAACGATTAATCGATACATTCTGGGAAACTTATTTACCTTGATCATTGCACTGATTTTATTAACCACGGTGCATATATATTTTTCAATCGTTTTACTTTCAGGGATTATTGTTTATGTTTTGAATGGTTATTTGCTAGCAAGAAAAACATCGCTAGTTGCACATGGCTTTTCAGCGGCAAATAGCCACCTATCTGGGCAGCTGGTCGATAGTATTTCCAATATTATCAATGCCAAAATTTTTTCGAATATTGCTTTTGAATCGACCCGTATTGAGGACTCCGTCAATATTGTGGGAGTGCAAGATAAATTGTTGCAACGTCGGATCATGACCACTGATTTTTTTCAAAATATGATTTTTACGGCGCTAATTACCCTATTAATGGTGGGGTTAATTTACTTCAGAATGCATGCATCAATTACGGTTGGTGATTTTGCGTTTATTTTGGGCTTATCCATCACTATGGTGAATATGGTAAATGGGCTTACACAAGCCATGCCAAATTTAGCGAAAGACATTGGAAAATGTCAGCAAGCATTGAATGTCATCATTGTTCCGCATGATATTCAAGACCGCGAAAATGCTGCTCAGTTGCACGTTAAAGAAGGGAAAATATCTTTCAGAGATGTTAGTTTCAATTATGACAAAAGCAAATTATTATTTGATAATTTTAACCTCACGATTCAACCCAAACAAAAAGTTGGCTTAGTTGGCTATTCTGGTGCCGGAAAAACATCTTTAATTAATCTGCTCTTGCGTCTCTATGAAAATCAGAGTGGAGAAATCACTATTGATGAACAAAATATCAACTCAGTCACTCGAGACAGTTTAATGCAAAACTTGGCTCTAATTCCCCAAAACACGGAGTTATTTCATCGTAGCCTTATGGATAATATTCGTTATGGTGATAAAGACGCATCTGATGAGGCTGTTTTCAGAGCGGCTCAACTGTCAAGATGCCATGAATTTATTAAGCAGCTCCCTGATGGATATCAGTCAATGGTAGGTGAACGAGGCATTAAACTCTCCGGCGGACAAAGACAACGAATCGCCATTGCTCGTGCCATTTTAAAAGATGCGCCAATTTTAATTCTGGACGAAGCTACTTCAGCATTGGACTCCGTTACCGAAAGAGAAATTCAAGATGCGCTACACGCTGTAATGGCAAATAAGACTGTAATCGTTATCGCACATCGTCTGTCAACCATCATGTCCATGGACAGAATTTTATTTTTTGATAATGGTGAAATTATTGAAGATGGATCGGTCGATGAGTTAAAGGAAAAAAATGGTTATTTTGCGAAATTGCTAGAGATGCAGAAATAGTTAGCTATATTAGTTAAACGGCACTGTGGGTAGCATTACCATTGATAAAATGGGAAATTATATGGCAAATGATACTAAAATATTTTTAGAGGGTTTTAAGTTTACTGAAGGTGTACGGTGGTACAAAAATCAATTATGGTTCTGTGATTTATGGGATAATAAAATATATTGTTTTAATGCCGATGGTACTAAAGCTAAAGAAATTTCTATAGATACCCCGGTTGGACTCGGATGGTTATCAGATGGCAGTTTATTGATAACTTCTTTAATCAACCGTAAATTATTAAGATATTATAATGATAATTTATCCGTGTATAAGAATTTAGAAATTGCAACCCCAGGATACTGCCACGATTTTACAATTTCGAACAATGACGTTGTTTATTTAAGCGCTTCTGGTTTTTATCCTAGCTATAATACAAAGCCCACCAAATCTAATATTTTAATGATCACGCCAGATAAAAAAATACAAATTGCAGCTAAGGATCTAGGCTATCCAAATGGAATCGTAATTACTCCAAATGGAAAAAACTTGATAGTAGCAGAAACATTTTCATCCCAAATATCGAGTTTTGTAATCAATCCTGATTTTACTTTAACGCATCAAAAAATTTGGGCTAAATTTGATGATCTTGGATTTAAAGTCAGCTTTGATATCAATGGGGTTCCCGAAGATAAAAATCGTCATTATCCAGATGGAATTTGCAATGATAATCAACTTGATGCTATATGGGTTGCCTCACCTGGAAAAAAAGAAGTTTTATGTGTTAATCAACAAGGTAGTATTTTAAAAATTGTTACTACCATTGGACATCCATTTGATTGTATTCTTGGTGGCGAAGATAACAGAACTCTTTTTATTGCTACTTCAGGAATGCAAAAACAAGAAAGAACAGGTAAAATTGAAAAAATACAGGTGTAAGCAATCCGACCTTTATTTCACTTTGCGGCAACAAAGGGCGTGCCACCCGGATAGGAGCGATGATACTTACCCACATCTATAATCTGATGCAGATTTCAGCGTAGTATCCTCTTCATAAGGAACTAATGGTAATGTTGATTCCAAGAGCTCCAAATGTGTTCGATTTGTTATATCAAACTCAATTAAATAACGCTTTTCAAAAAGAGATCTTATTTTTCTTTGCAGTTCTTCTTGAAAAATTGGCATAAATACCGCTGGATCAGCCAGTGATTTTTTTAATGTCATATTTCTGACTAAAAAGGGTTCTTGACTGGGAATCATTACAGCCTCTATTTTATCCACCGTAAATT
>CANJHO010000060.1 GCA_947474165.1 Legionellaceae bacterium | reverse complement strand
TAGATTGCGTTTAGATTTAGGTTTTGTAAGCTCTAAAAAAGCGCAGGACTAGCACCGCTAATCTGAGCATTTTTTAGAGTTTACAAAACCTAAAGATGAATGCAAGATAAGATGCTACCTGTCAAAACTAAATGGAAACGGTACTAGTGCCTCATCCATGTCGCTCTTGAAAGGCATCCATGCCTTTCAAAGGTTTATAAAACAATCAAAAGATCCCGGACTTAAAGAAGATGGCTTTATTTTGCTCACACATGATTTAGCCCTGGAGTAAATGTTTAAATAGACGTAGAAACTCTATCAAGATTTGTTAATGCACTGTTATGTGTCAGGGTTGTGAGTGACCGAGGGCTCCCCTCACTGACCGATAAAGGGACTGGAATCGGCTCTAAGGCCGATTGCAGGGAGGCTTCAGGATAGAGCGGTTGTAATTGGGTAGCTATTTTTCGGGTGCTGCTGCAAGCCGCAGAGGCCCCCTCCTCGTCCTCTGACAGCGTCTCTTCACTCGCTTCTGCCATTTCTCGCCCAAGCGCAACATAACATTTGTGCGATTCTTTTACAGATTCTTGATGTTTTAACTCATTACCGCAAGGGGAAAGCGCTTTAAGCTCCTGCTTCACTAAATCCAAGCATTCCACCAGGGCTTCACGGAAAAACTTAAACTCTGCAGTATGTGACGCCACCAAATAGCCAGAACAGAGCGTGTCGTGTTGCTCTCCTAATCTGTAAATAAAAGATAAAATAAGGCCAGATTTTAAAGCGTTATTTGAATAAAGGGCCTCTGATAGCATGACAGCGGACTCATGGGCTTTATTTAATCGCTGATCGAAGGATTTTATAGCGCACTGACAGTGTCCAAAAAAATTTTCAAACAATTGTTCTTGAGCACTAAGAAATGAGCCCACATTTAAAAACCTATGGGTGTATGAGCCCTGTTCGCTCGGCTGCTGCTTGCTTCTTAACATTTTTTTTGCATAATAAAGGCCAGCTTGAGTATAAAACAGTATGAGTGGATCATCTTTGTAGTAAGCCAAATTAAGCAAGCCTAGACGTTCAAATTGATCATAACTTAATTTTAATGAGTCTGATAATTGATCCAACAATTGCTCAGTGGTTCCTGAGGGAGCTTTTTCAGCAGCGGCTTTAACTACCTCGTCTTTGGTTTGCATTACCAAAGTTTGAAAACAACCCAATCGCTCCAGATCATTTTTTTTATTATTTTTAAGAAATTTGGGTGATATTAATAATTGACGCAAGACCTCACGTTTTGAAGCGGAGAGTTCGAGATTACGCGTGTAGACACCAACAAAGGTTTTGTCAGCTGCCACCGACTCTCTAATGTGGGCCTCACAGACGCTAGAAATTAATTTTAAAATAACTTCTTGAAAAATGGACATAACACTACTCCTATTCATGATTTTTTTTATTCTACCCATTAAGCTATTTTCATGATATATTTTTGAACAAGAAGTCTCGATGGTTTATGAAAAATACCCTATCGAGACACCGGAAATCAAGAGGAATCTCATTCGCTATGTCATTACACATCGTTATCATGGCCGGAGGCCAAGGCACACGCATGCACTCCACCAAGCCTAAAGTACTGCACCAACTCGGTGGACAGCCCATGCTGGCACGGGTAATCGATGCAGCAAGCGCTTTAAATCCAGAAAGTATCCACGTTATTATTGGCTTTGGTGGTGATAAAATACGAGAAGCCCTACCCATGCTGGATGTGAATTGGGTCATCCAAGCAGCGCAATTGGGCACCGGACACGCCGTGCTCCAAGCCTTGCCCTTTATTCCCGATACGGCCACGGTATTGATTTTATCAGGGGACGTGCCATTGATTCAGGTTGATACCTTGCGTGCCCTAATCGCATGCTGTTTTCCCTTAAAAGCTGGTGAGAAGTCCCCCCTAGGTCTTTTGGTGGCAACCGTGCCTGATCCCACAGGCTTAGGACGTATTGTACGCAATAAACAAGGAGCCATTGAAACCATTGTTGAAGAGAAAGATGCAACCCCCGCCTTGCGACAAATCAATGAAATTTATAGTGGCATTTGTTGTACAACAGCGGATTATTTAAAGCAATGGCTGCCCAAATTGCAGTCCCACAATGCGCAAAAAGAATATTATTTAACAGATATTATCACCATGGCAACAGCTGACGATCTGCCTATCCAATCTCTACAAGTGGCTGATCCCATTGAAATTCAAGGGATCAACAATCGACTACAGTTGCAAACATTAGAACGGGTATTTCAAGGGCGTATTGCCTCGCAATTGATGTGCTCTGGGGTGACGGTTGCCGATGCAACCCGCATTGATGTGCGCGGCGAATTAACCTGTGGCATTGATGTGTTTATCGATGTCAACACGATATTTTCAGGCCAGGTTGTCATTGGTGAGGGATCAACGATAGGGGCCAATTGTAGCTTAAATCAAGTCACCCTCGGTGCTCACTGTAAGATTCTCCCCAATAGCGTACTTGATGGTGCTCAAATTGGTGATCATTGCCACATTGGCCCTTTTGCCCATATAAGGCCAGGGACGCAGTTGGCTGATCATTGTAAAATAGGTAATTTTGTTGAAACCAAAAAAGCGATTGTTGGGAGCCATACAAAAGCCAGCCATTTAAGTTATTTAGGCGATGTATCCATCGGTAAACATGTCAACATTGGTGCAGGGACCATTACTTGCAATTACGATGGGGTGAACAAATATCCCACCGTCATTGGCGACGGTGTTTTCATTGGATCAGACACACAGCTCATTGCGCCTATTGTGGTGGGTGAAAACGCAACCATTGGTGCGGGCAGCACCATTAGTAAAGATGTTCCTGCAGGTGAGCTCACATTGACTGAGGCCAAACAAAAGACCATTTATGGATGGCAGCGGCCTAAAAAGAAGGATGTTGTTTGATGCTCATGTGCTTCAACGAAGCAATAAGCTCTTAATTTCTTTAAGTGAGTCACTGATCGTTTTTATCGAGGCAGGGGCAATAAATATTGAATCATCACCCGCAATAGTACCAAGAATCTGCATACTTTCTTTATGATAGTCCAGAACACGGGCAATCAGTTGGGCCGAACCTGGACTGGTATTAACAATAATCATGGTTTCATTGGCAACCACATCAATAATTAAATTGGATAATTGCGTGGTCGTTGTTGGCGGTGCTGGTTCTCGCGATAAGCGATAAACAATTTGCCCAAACTCATTTTTTGATTTTATTGCATCCAATTTACGAATTAAACGGGATATTTTAGATTGATTAATATGATGCCCTTTCGCTTGAAGTGCAGCACAGATATCTTCCTGTGTTGTAACGCTCCCTTCTAGTAAGAGTAGTCTTAAGTCTTCATTTAAGTTTTGATCCAGGCTTTCTTTATTTGGTTTTTCAGCCATCATTTTCTCCAGGAGTTTTTTCGCAAAAGAGGTGGTGATGTATTAGGGGCTGTTGAAGGCAAGCGTATAACATCTATTTTTCGCAACACCTATTGTAACACATCCAGGAGGGGAACCATCCGACATTCCATCAACAATGAGGGCTAAATCATGTATGACCAAAATGCAAGTTTCGATTTGAGCACTAAAAAGAGTCAATACCGGTGATGATGAGCCCCCTGACGATATTCCAACAGGGGGCTCCTTAACCATGATAAGCGTTTGATACGCTCTGGTTTGTTATGACATGGTTTCTTTGTTTTTCATGTCAGTTTGATTTTTCATATGATCTTGAGTCTTCATATGGTGTTTATCTTTCATATGATGTTCAGTCTTCATATGGTGCCCATTTTTCATATGATGTTCAGTCTTCATATGATGCTTGTGCATTGAAGGGGTGGTCTTGGTCATTTTAGCATGGGGTGTAACACCTTTAACAAATTGACCTGTACCATGCAAAACACCCGTTACAACTTCACCTGTCCCTACTACTACACCCTTTATCAGCATGCCAGTGCCTTTCACAACACCACTGACAACATGAACCGTAGCATGGCCAACGCCAGAGACAACATTTTCTGTCGCATGCACCGTGCTTCTTACGGGATGATTGGGCCATTGGTTTGGATTAGAGCCTGTGGCTAGGGCACTTGCACTCATAACGAGAGAAGCCGCTCCTAATATCATTGTTGGTATCATAAATGACGTTTTCATAACTTACTCCTTGTTATTGATTAACGCAGCAGAGGGTTTTTAGAGGCCACCGTGCTTTCACATATCTGGCCACAACCCCTTGTTTGCTTGATAATAGTACAGTATGGCGATTAAATCAAATTTGTGCACCATTTGTTCTCTCATAAGGGTCTGCAGCGGTTAATCCATCATTCAAGGCATCATAATCAATATCATTGGTCACAGGATGATGAAACATTCGATGACGTAACCCCATCGGCTCAGCGACATTGAGCCTGATAACGTTCTCTGGTCTATTTGGCGAGGAAGAAGGCGGTGGCAACCTTCGCCTAATTACATCATTCACATCAGTTAAGGGCGAACTGTCTTCTGGGGAATTAAGAAACACTGCTGTAGGCTCAGTAAAACCATTTAACAATAAGGACTCCTGGTTAACCGTGACCGATGCAGGCTTTTCTCGTTGCAGATTTTCAAGTCGATAGCGCAACATTGATACAACCTCCATGAACGCTTGATCGTTGATTAATTTAAGGAGTAATTTAGTAATCGCCTCTGGGACACCAAAATATAAATGAATGAGCAAACTAGTCCCAGGCAATGCACTAGCCACCTGAACAACCACCCCTTTTTTATGGTCTTCTATGGCTTTTAGAAAAGTCACAAAATTGGTGATAAATTCTGGCCAATTATCGTGAACGATGGTGTCCTTTCTAAAGCTATTGGCATTGTGCAACAGGCTCGGTAAAAGAAGCTGCGCTAGGGGGTGCTGCCAAACCCGAGCCATATCAGTTGCCAATCCAGATGAGGCGGTATCCCGCAGAAACTGACTAAAACGCATGGATGAGGGATTTTGCTCTTTAAGCTTCATTGTAATGTCATGCTCAATCCCAATGGCAAATATTTTAACGATCCAATCAACACGCTCTTGATAAATCGCGATAGGATCCCATGTTCTACCCCGTGTGACGACAGCCACATCAGGAAGTTCCATGTGAGAGGCTACACTGATAAAGGGGATGAGCATGAGTTGCATCAGAGGGTAGTAAAAGGAGGATGATAATCCTAGGGGCCATTGGAGCAAGGAGTTAATAGCAAATGAGGTGATCGCATGTCCCAATCCTAATGCAAAAGCTGTTTCAGGATTCTCTTTTAAATAGTTTAACTGATGGTCATAGCAACGAGCCGATTTAGCGACGGTCACGATATAACGGCCATTGTGATGAACTCTCAGAGCAAATGCGATTTGGGTCGCACCAGGGATATCAAGATGCTCTACTGTTAATAAAGCCATTTCAGTCGCCCAGAAGGTAGAAAAATCCCGTAGAGATCCTTTCAAGTAATCCATTGTGGCACATTGTGCTGCATCACAAATGATGGTTGAGCTATCAGCTTGACTCAGTGCCGGAGAATCCAGGTTAATTAACATCGTCCGAACTTGGAGTTTAATACGACCTCGCACGTAAATCAGTAGATAGACCATTTCAAAGGAAGCTAGGCTTGCTTGAAGTCCAGTCTTAAGGCTAAACCATGGATAATCCCTGTCATCACCAAGATAAGCACGCCCGGTGTTCTGAACCTGCTCATTCAGATAGGTTAATGCGACTAGCCCGCCAAGGTCAAACACGGCCACATAGAAGAAGTGCTTGGCGATTCGTTGGGTAGGCGGGTGGGTCAGGATGGAGCCTCCAGCCCGAAATCCCGCATAAAGCTGGGTGAATTGCGATTTCACTATTTTAGAAAGAGAACCCACGACTGCGGCAGTCACCTTATGCCGCCATATTGATTGACACCAATCAGTTACAGCCCCTATGAAGCCCATGCGCACTTCCTAAAGCCAATAAACAAAGATAAATAAAAACAACCACACAACGTCGACAAAGTGCCAATACCAGGCAACCGCCTCAAATGCAAAATGGCGCTCTGGGGTGAAATGACCTTTAATTGATCGCACCAAGATGACCACCAACATGATGGTCCCAATGGTCACATGAAGTCCATGAAACCCTGTTAGCATAAAAAAAGTTGTTCCATAAATGCCGGCATCTAAGGTTAAATTCATCTCGGTGTAAGCATCATAATACTCATGGGCTTGCAGAAATAAGAAAATCATGCCCAACACCGCAGTACAGGCAAGACCTATGTCGAGTTGTCTGCGCTTATTGAGTTTTAAGGCCCAATGGGCCCAAGTGATGGTGACACCAGAGGTTAATAACACAACTGTATTAATAGCCGCCAGCCCCCAGGCCGCCATGCCTTCGTGTGCACCAACAAACTGCTGATTATTAGGATTTTTCAATAGCGGCCAGGTGGATTTAAAATTCGGCCAAAGGGTAATATGGGTGATGGGGTGTAATTCAAGATCACCGCCCAACATGGGCACAGACCACAGACGGGCAAAAAATAAAGCCCCGAAAAAAGCACCAAAAAAACACACCTCAGAAAAAATAAACCAGCACATCCCCCAGCGAAAGGAGCGATCAACCTGCAGATCGTAAAGTCCTTTTTGATTTTCATAAATCACTTGCCCAAACCAGCCAAACATCATAAAAATCAGCGTAAAAAGTCCCATAGTAAACAAATAAGGACCATACCAATCAGCATGCAACCAGGAGGCTGCGCCCACCAATGTGGTCGTTAGGCCAATCGAGCCAACCAACGGCCAATGGCTTGGCTTAGGGATATAATAGGTGCCATGTGCGCTCATAAACTCTTTTTCTCCAGTATTAGCTAACCCTGTCAGTGACATCAAACAAGGCATAAGCCAAGGTGATGGTTTTGATGTTGGCTGGTAAATCTGTATCAAGATGAAATAGCAATGGCATATTCATTGCCTCGTGACCATTTAAGGTTTGTTGGGTAAAGCAAAAGCACTCTGTTTTTTTTAAATATTTTGCAGCAATCCCAGGTGTGACACTCGGGATCGCTTGAACGGTCATGCGGTGGTTGGTTTTATTCTCTGCATAAAACGATAATTTAACAATCTCACCAGGATGCACCACGCGTTTCTGGGTGTTGGGATAAAATGCCCATTGTACCCCACCATTATTGGTTGCTACAAATTCTACCTCTACGTTTCTGTTCTTTGCAACAGTTGCCTTACTGACATCATAGGCAATTGCATTGGGATTGGTTTTACCATTAATGCCCAATGTTTTGCACAAGCTATTATAGATAGGCACCAATGCAAACCCAAACCCCAGCATCCCAAGCACAATGCCTGTTAACATGCCAACAAGCTTGATATGATTTTTTGTTCGCATACCGAATGCCTTTTAATGAATCTCAGGTGGGGTCACAAAGCTATGATACGGCGGTGGTGATGATAGGGTCCATTCCAAACCATGCGACCCCTCCCAAACCCTGTCCCCCGCCTCTTTACCGTGACGAATAGTGGCAATCACATTGTATAAAAATAACAACTGAGAAAAACCAAAAATAAATGCGCCGACCGTACAAACCATATTAAAGTTAGTGAATTGCAACGCATAATCGGGGATTCGGCGTGGCATCCCTGCCAACCCTAAGAAATGCATGGGGAAAAAGGTAATATTGACAGAAATCACAGACAACCAGAAATGCCATTTTCCTAAACATTCGTTATACATATGGCCTGTCCATTTGGGGATCCAATAATAAGTGGCCGCCATTAAGGCAAAGATCACCCCAGGGACTAATACATAATGGAAATGCCCTACGACGAAATAAGTGTCTTGATATTGGTAATCAGCAGGAACCAAGGCGAGCATCAAGCCAGTAAATCCCCCAATGGTAAACAAAAAAACAAATGCAACAGCAAATAACATGGGCGTTTCAAAGGTCATGGCCCCTTTGAACATCGTTCCAACCCAGTTAAATACTTTAATTCCAGTAGGAACTGCAATGAGCATGGTGGCGTACATAAAAAAGAGTTCGGCGCCTAAGGGTACACCCGTTGTAAACATGTGATGAACCCAGACAATAAACGACAAAACTGCGATACTAATGATCGCGTAAATCATAAAGTGGTAACCAAACAAAGGTTTTCGGCTAAAGGTTGGGATGATTTCTGAAATAACACCAAAAGCCGGCATCACCAAAACATACACCTCAGGATGTCCAAAAAACCAAAAAATATGTTGAAATAAAATGGGATCCCCGCCCCCGGCTGCTTCAAAAAAGCTGGTGCCAAAGTGGCGATCAGCCAACATCATGGTCACAGCACCTGCTAACACAGGCATGATAGCAATGAGTAAAAATGCCGTTACAAGCCAGGTCCAAACAAAAACAGGCATTTTCATAAGGGTCATGCCTGGCGCACGCATGTTGAGAATGGTTGCAATGATATTAATGGATCCCATAATGGACGAAAGCCCCATCATGTGGATGGAAAAAATCATAAAATCTGTGCTGGGTGGTGCATATTTTGTAGAAAGCGGGGCATACATGGTCCAACCAAAGTTAGGACCGCCGCCACTATGAAATAAAGTTGAACCCAATAAAAGAAACGCAAAAGGCAGAAGCCAAAAACTCCAGTTATTTAAGCGAGGAAGCGCCATATCAGGCGCACCAATCATCATTGGAATTTGCCAGTTGGCCATGCCGGTAAAGGCCGGCATGACGACACCAAACAACATGATTAAGCCATGAAATGTGGTCATTTGATTAAAGAAATTCGGATCGACAAAGCGATGCCCTGGTTGAAATAATTCAGCCCGTATCACAAGGGCCATCGCGCCGGCTACAAAAAAACTAACCAGTGCTAACCACAAATATAAGGTACCGATGTCTTTATGATTGGTCGTAAATAACCAACGCTTAATAAACCCAATCACACCCCTACCTTGTTCTGGTCCGTGGGATTCATGCGCACTCTCATGGGCGAATATTTGACTCATCGTAAACCTCCAGCTTGTGCTTTATTCACCATCGTGGGTGCTTGAATTTGATCTTGTCGAACTTTTGCAACATCCGCCGGTTGAATGAGATCATCAGTATTATTTTCCCATGCATTCCGCTCATAGGTGGTCATGGCGGCAATCTCCTCATCTGATAATTGCTCTTTATACGGTTGCATGGCTGTTCCTGGCACCCCGTTTAATATCAGCGCAATATGTCTTGAGATCGGTTTTCCAACAGAAATAGAGCTATTTTTGAGGGCGGGATACAGCGGCGGGATGCCTTTGCCGTTGGCCTGGTGACATGCCGAGCAAATTAAATTGTATTTTTCTTTCCCGAGTGTCATTAGCTCAGCACGGGTCATGATTTTTTGTGCAGCCGCTTTATTTTCTGTGGTGGCATATTTGTCGGCTACTTTTGTCTGCTGATTGACCC
Source organism: Legionellaceae bacterium (assembly GCA_947474165.1). GTDB lineage: Bacteria > Pseudomonadota > Gammaproteobacteria > Legionellales > Legionellaceae > CANJHO01. The sequence continues at coordinate 8,739 of CANJHO010000060.1, read as the reverse complement.
ATGTTGTGAAGTCTTCTTCACTCACCGCCTGCACGACGATGGGCATAAATCCATGGTTAATACCACAAAGTTCAGCGCATTGCCCTCGATAAACACCTGGTTTTTCAATAAAGGCCCAAGCCTCATGCATGAATCCAGGAATCGCATCTCGTTTAACGCCTAATTCAGGAACCCACCAGGAATGAACCACATCATTTGAGGTGACAATAAAACGAATTTTTTTATTAATAGGTAAAACCAAGGGCTTATCGACCTCCAATAAATACCACTGGCCTTTAGGTGCTTTATTATGAATTTGATCATAAGGTGTTGCCAAACTACTAAAATAACGAATGCCTTGATCTAAATATTGATATTCCCATTTCCATTGATATCCAACGATTTTAATGGTCACATCCGATTGACTGCTGTTATCCTGGCGGATCAATACCTTGGTTGCAGGGATTGCAAGCCCTATGAGAATCAAAAAGGGGATAATGGTCCATATGATTTCAAGGCGCGTGTTCACATGAAAAGTGGCAGGTGTGTATCCTTTTGATTTGCGATGATGAAACAGGGAATAAAACATCACACCAAAAACAGCTATCCCAATAACGGCACAAATGGCCATTGCAACCATGTGTAAATCATACATGTCATGGCTGATTGGGGTCACGCCTTTGTACATATTCATCTGCCAATTATCAGTCGCAGCAAACACCGCACTGATGGGTAGCATCACCCCTAGCAGGGTTATCCACCTGCTGACATTCAATCTATTTAACATCCCCATTCCTTACCATAATGAAAAATTACCTTCAGTTTTTGATTGGCTAACAATGTATTTAATTGCATCAATAATTTCACCCGTGGTGCACTGCTGACAGCCCCCATTTTTAGGATGTGCCTGCCCCTTAGTTGTCTGCTGAACCAGCACATCGAGATTTTGAGCGATTAAAGGCTTCCAGGCTTCTTTGTCACCCATTTTAGGCGCCCCTAATTTCCCTGCATTATGACAAACGCTACAATTTTCATTGTATATATCTTTGCCACTGGCGGGGTATTTTTCAGCCCCACCTGACTCCAAATCGAGCCATTGTGAGCGTGATAAGGAGGCTTTAAGGAGATAGTCAACGGCCGCAACAATGTCATTATCAGAGCAGGTGACACAGGCCCCTTTGACGGGCATGCTGTTATAACCATGGATTGAATGACGGTAAAGCCCAGTTAGGCCACTTGATTTTAGACGGAGAAACCAATTCGCTCCATTTCCAATCAAAGGCGCACTCATTTGTCCGTTTTGATGACAAATAATGCAGGCGTTCAGGTAGACTTGCTTTCCTCGCTTAATGGTTGGCTGGTTTTCTGAGGGAGAAAGGGCTAGAGGTTCCTCACTCACCACGGTTTTTAAGTAGTTCGCAATGGCCAGGTGATCCTCAGGCGTGAGGTAACTTAAGCTGTTGTGATTGACCTCGGCCATGGGGCCTGAAACAGGGCCTGCTCGATTAATCAATTGGCCCTGCCCGAAAACATCAGCCACCTCAAAGCGATTTGCTGAATGGAGGCCATATTTTGTGATGTTGGGTGCCCAATATCCATTAATGAAACTACCGGTTAGATAATAGCGACTTTTAGGTGCACCAAACACATTAAGCGGCGTATGGCACATGCTGCAATGGCCAAGGCCATCGACAATGTATTTACCGCGATTCCATTCAGCAGATTGTTCAGGATTGTATTCTAAGGTTGCGCTAGGGTAAAAAAACAACAAATTCCAACCCGACAATGTCGACCGCGCACCAGGCACGTTGAAGGGGAAGGGCAAGGGTTTGTTTTTTAACTCAACAGCAGGAATGCTCATGAAATAGGCATATAGTGCGCGTGCATCATCATCTGAGGTATTGGCAAAATAAATGTAGGGAAACACTGGGAAATAATTTCGCCCTTTGGGGTCACGACCTTCTTTTAGGGCACGAATAAAATCGGCTTCACTCCAGTTCCCGATGCCTGTTTTCTTGTCAGGTGTAATATTGGGGCTGTAAAAAGTACCGAATGGCGTAGCAATAGGGAGCCGGCCAGCAAATGGGGGGGTCCCCGCCTTGACATTAGTATGGCAAGCAATACAGTCCCCCATTTTTGCCAAATATTCACCGCGTTTGATGAGGGTTTCTTTATCGCCAGTAGCAGAGGTTGTCGGCGGGTAGCTTGGGTAATACCCGTCAAGCAAGGGTTCAATTCGTTTATAGCCCGGATCAGCTGCATAGACTGAAGCACCTAGGGCGAATAGCATCGCAACGATACAAACTGCCATCACATTGCTTTTTAACAAAGAGCCCACGCTCCCTCCTTAAATAGACTATTTTGGGTCAACATAAGGATCACCCGCATCCTAAGGGCTGCATTTTATACTCTTGAACCGGCAATATGCAACAAGAACTACGCACAGTCACGGTATTAACGCCCCCCATCCTAATTAATGCAGTCGCTCTGCCCCACCGGCGGTTCTAAAGTCAATTTGCGAAGCGGCATGGATTGTTTTAGACTATGATTGGTTCATCTAACTAAAGAATAACCATGACAAAAAAAACAAAAGGCCCCAACAGGCTCTACCGTTCACGTTATAATCGAAAAATTGCGGGTGTCTGTGGCGGTATTGGTGACTATTTTGATGTTGACCCTTTGTGGATAAGACTTTTATTTGTTTTCGTATTACTAGCGGGAGGCTCATCGCTCATCGTTTACCTTATCATGTGGATACTCACGCCCCTTGAGCCTGAGAAGACTAAATCAAGAAAAAGCTTTTAACACGACGCAGTTTGTGGTACAATTTCGACACTTTGTATTAAGCTAGAACAGTCAATATGCCGATTTATCTTAATGGACTACTCCTTGGGCTCTCCCTAATCACAACACTAGGACCACAAAATATTTTTTTAATTCGGCAGGGCGCGCTGCGCCAACATGCTGCCTTATCGGCTATTGTTTGTTTTGTTTCCGATTTTATTCTCATTACGGCCAGCGTGGTTGGTTTACAGGATGTCCTGATGGCTCACCCTCATTTCAGGGTGGGTTTAACCTGGTTTGGCGTTGCTTTTTTAATGTATTATGGCATCTATGCCTTAAAGCAAGCCTTTTCTAAAGCGCCCCCAAAAGTCCTTCAGGCAGAACACACCATCACACGGCGACAAATCATGGTCTTGGCTTTAGGCTTTAGTTTATTGAATCCGCATGCCATTATTGATTCCTTGGTGCTCATTGGAGGAGGGAGTGCACAATTTCCAGGCCACGAGTCTGTGTTTTTAATGGGCGTTTTAAGCTCAAGTCTACTTTGGTTTACTCTGTTAACCCTAACAGCCCATTATTTTTCCGCAGTGATAGCTCGCCCCATCGTATGGCGAAGCGTTGAGTGTTGTGGTGGGATTTTGATGCTTTGTTTAAGTATAAAATTGATGTTTAGCCAAGGGTAATCTATTTAGAAAGGGCCAATCGGTGTGTCGCCAATTGACCCAGTGGAATGACACATAGCAAGTCCAACCTCGCAGCCGAAATATCGCACAAGTTGTACGGGGATGTCAACTAATATTGGCAGGAAAATTTTCTTTGCGTTAAACTTAGCCCCCGTTTCTTACTTTTTGTAAGCTCATCATGTTTTACAGCAACGACATTCAAGATACTCGACAGCTATTTTTTTCAAGTTGGCAGAAATATCAGAAAAAACAGCCCCTGCTCCCCCTAGAGAAACAAATTGTTGATGTGATTAAAATGCACCCTGAATTCCATGCATTATTAGAAAAAGCGATGTTGCACCCTGAGATGACCTACTTTCCTGAACTGGGTCAAACCAACCCATTTTTACACATGGGCTTTCATCTAGCCATTCAAGATCAAATTGCAACCAACAGACCCCTAGGCATTACCGCCATATATCAAACACTCATTACCCAATATAAAGATGCCAGTACGGTTGAGCATTTGCTCATGCAACACCTTGCCGAGTGTTTATGGCAAGCACAGAGGACTCAACAAGCACCTGATGAAATAAGTTACATAGAGGCCTGTCGGCAATTACTTTTAGAAAAATAAGACCTGCAAATCCCTTGACGATTGTTATGATAAACTATACAACTAAGATGGCATTTTTTGGAGAAATGATGAAAAAAATAATCGTGTTACTGATTGCGGGATTGGCTACGACGATGGGAGCACATGCGCTAACGCAACCTGAATCACCCATTACGACACAAAACAACGCAGCACCCCCAGCCCCTCAACCGTTGCCTGCCCATAATGAAGCAGCCAAAGAGGATCTCGGCAGTGGCGATGATATTGATACCGCCGATCCTGCAAATGACAAAGATCCTGAGGCAGATGATACTTCACCAGCCAATGCACCTTCATCTTAGGGCTTAGGGGATGTAGACAATGACAGATCACGACAACACAACCCATTTTGGTTTTCAATCGGTCGCTTGGAATGAGAAAGAAAAAAAAGTGGGCGAAGTCTTTCATTCTGTAGCGAAAAACTATGATCTAATGAACGACTTAATGTCAATGGGGATTCATCGGCTATGGAAGCGATTTACCGTTGAACTCAGCCGAGTGAGAGCCGGTCAGCAGGTGCTTGATCTAGCCGGCGGTAGTGGTGATCTATCTCGTTTATTGTGTCAAAAAGTCGGCCCAACGGGACATGTGGTGCTGGCTGATATTAATGCAGCCATGTTGGCTGTTGGTCGTAATCGCCTGCTCGATGAGGGATTATGTCAACAAGTTAACTATGTTCAAGCCAATGCCGAGTGTCTTCCCTTTACTGATAATCAATTTGATTGCATCACCATGGCCTTTGGTTTACGAAATGTGACCGATAAGGCGTCGGCCTTGCGATCAATGTTTCGTGTGTGCAAACCCGGTGGAAAAGTCATGGTGCTTGAGTTTTCTACGCCAACATGGACGGCTCTTAAACCCATTTATGATTGGTATTCATTTAATGTATTACCTACAATTGGCCAATTAGTGACAGCCGATGGCGCCAGCTATCAATACCTTGCTGAATCCATTCGCATGCACCCAACACAAAACGAGCTAAAATTACTGATTGAACAGGCAGGATTTGAGGATTGCCACTATCATAATTTAAGTGGTGGCATTGTCGCGTTGCATATCGCTAATAAATACTGAGACAAACATGATCAAAAAATACACCTTGTTGGCGCTGCAAAAAGCAATCCATCATGCCTTGACCCTTGATGAGATGATGCCACAAAAAATTCAATGCCTTGAAGGCCGAGTATTAGAAATTATTATTAGCCCCCTCAATGTTAATTTTTTTATGTGTTTTGAACAAGGTGAACTCCGCCTACTAGCGCATCATGAGGGGACTGTTGATACCACAATTCAAAGCAGCCCTTTGGGTTTAATTAGACTCAGTCTCTTACCTGCATCAAAAGTTCGCTCCTTGTTCAATGATAATATAAGAATCTCAGGCGATATTGAATTGGGCCAAAAAGTTAAAAAAATATTTGATGACATTGACATTGATTGGGAAGGTCATCTGGCACGATTTACAGGTGATGTGGTTGCCTACCAAGTCGGCTCATTGGTTCGCCAAGGCCTAGGGTTCAAGCGGCAGCTTGGCGAATCTTTGCGTCTTAACATCACAGACTACCTACAAGAGGAATTACGTCTTTTTCCCCCGCGAGAAGCCGTGAATGACTTTTTCAATGACATCGATGAGCTATCACTCCAGCTTGAGCGGTTAATTGCACAAGTCAGCCCATTATTAAAAGGTAGCATGCTATGAAAGCCCTACGACAACTACTGCGGTTATTGCATATTAATTATGTCTTAGCAAAAAATGGCCTTGATCAAGTGGTTGTTAGTATTCGACTGTTTTCCCCATTTCGTTTTGTTATTTATTTAAATCCGTGGAATTGGTTTCGTCGAGTCCCTTTAACACGCGGTGAGGCACTTAGAAAAAGCCTAGAAGAATTAGGCCCTATTTTTATTAAATTCGGACAAGCGCTATCCACTCGCCCTGATATTTTGCCCCCTGATATTGCTTTTGAGTTAAGCAAATTACAAGACAATGTGCCTCCATTTTCCAGCGAAACGGTATTGGAAATTATTCAAGCAGCTTATGGTTGTTCAGCCTTCGAGGTTTTTCAGGATTTTGATGAGCAGGTGTTAGCATCGGCGTCCATTGCACAAGTTCATGCGGCCACATTAAAAAGTGGAGAAGATGTTGTCGTAAAAATTATTAGACCCAATATGCGAAAGCTAATTGAGCAAGATTTATCTATTTTATATACGATAGCAGGCTTGGCTGAACGCTATTGGCCCTCAAGTCAGTATTTTAAACCCAAAGAGATTGTTCAAGAGTTTGAGCATCATCTATTTGATGAACTTAATTTGCAGCGAGAAGCGGCCAATGCCAGTCAGTTACGGCGTAATTTTGATCATTCGCCCTTGCTTTATATCCCGAAAATTTATTGGGACTATGTTCGCCGCAATATTTTAGTCATGGAACGTATTTATGGGATTCCTGTTTCAGATCTAGCAAGTCTCAAGGAACAGGGAATTAATATTAAAATACTTGCCGAGCGGGGCGTAGAAATTTTTTTCAAGCAAGTGTTTCGTGACTGTTTTTTCCATGCGGACATGCACCCAGGTAATATTTTTGTATCAAGGCTTAAACCGCCCAATGAGCCCCAATACATTTGCGTTGATTTTGGTATTGTTGGCACGCTCAATGACAAAGATAAACGTTATTTGGCCGAAAATTTAATCGCTTTTTTAAACCGCGATTACCGTAGAGTGGCAGAGCTCCATGTTGAATCCGGTTGGGTAGCCCGGAATACAAGGATTGAGGAGTTTGAGGCAGCTATTCGCACCATTTGTGAACCTATTTTTGAAAAACCCCTAAAGGACATCTCTTTTGCACTGCTGGTATTAAACCTGTTTCAGGTTGCGCGTCGTTTTCAAATGGAAGTTCAGCCCCAACTGGTGCTACTCCAAAAAACCTTGCTTGCAGTAGAGGGACTAGGAAAGCAATTGTATCCAGAGCTTGACCTATGGGTAACTGCCAAACCATTTTTAGATCAATGGACGCGTGATCAACTAGGACCTAAGGCATTAATGCGCCATTTGCGTGAGAATATTCCTTTTTTAGTGGAACAACTACCTCACATGCCCCGATTATTCAATGATGTATTGTTGTTGATAAAAGAACAAAAAATATCTGAAATAGAAAAATGCAAAAAACGAATGCCCCCATTTTTAGCAGGTAACCTTTGGTATAAAGGCATGGGGATTGGCATTTTTATTGTCATGGGGATTTTTGCTGGAATGACTTATTTTAATGTAGCCCATCAGAAAGATTTAGCCATCATGGAAATGGGGATCGCCCTTGTTGGGGCTATTTTGGCCTTTATTAATCGCACACAAAGGAGTTAGCATGGGATTCAGTGGGATCAGTCCGTTGTCACTTTTGTTGATTTTACTGATTGTGGTGGCCTTGTTTGGCACGAACAAATTAAAAAATATTGGCACCGATCTTGGGCATGCCATAAAAAATTTTCGTAAAGCCCTCAATGAAGATGAAGATAAAACACCATGAACCTCGCTGAGTTACTTTTAACACTTCTGGTTGCCCTGCTCGTGTTTGGCCCAAAAAAACTACCGCTATTGGCGCATCATTTGGGGCGATTAATGGCACGCTTACATTACTACCAGCAACAATGGAAAACTTTTTTCCAACAACAGTGCGACACACAACAATTACAAGACAATATCAAAAAAGCAGAAGCAGCCGATAGGGATTATCAAAAAAGGTTGTAGTAGAATCAAAGATCACACTCCGGCTTTACGATAACAGAGGACCCTATGAACAAAGCAGTCATATTATTATCGGGTGGTCTTGACTCAACCACATGCTTAGCCTATGCGTCATCAAAGGGGTATGATTGTTATGCGCTCAGCTTTGATTATGGCCAAAGACATGATGCTGAGCTGAATGCTGCAAAAAAAATAGCAACAAAATTTAAGGTTAAACAACATGAGATCATTCGGCTTTCCCTAGGCCAATTGGGAAGATCAGCCTTAACTGACCCGACCATTGCAGTCCCTAAACACACAGGATCTGCCAATATTCCAATAACCTATGTTCCTGCACGAAACACCATTATGTTATCAATTGCTTTGGGATGGGCAGAAACACTCAATGCGGATGCCCTCTTCATTGGCGTGAGCACCGTTGATTATTCAGGCTATCCCGATTGTCGCCCCGAATATTTCCATGCCTTTCGCGACATGGCAAATCTTGCAACTAAACGAGGGGTTGAGGGCAAACCTATTGATATCATAACCCCATTAATTCACCTCAGCAAAGCTGAAACAGCAACCTTAGGCCTCTCCCTTGGTGTTGACTATTCTGAAACAATATCTTGTTATAAAGCAACCGATGAGGGGCTAGCCTGTGGGGAATGTGATAGCTGTTATTTGAGAAAAAAGGGATTTAAAGAGGCCAATATTCCCGATCCAACAAACTATATTTCTCAATAAATATTTTTAAAACCAATGTGAGTCTTTAAATTGCAAGTGAGCAACCCCAGGAGAACACGGCGATTGCATTTAAAGGCTCAATATATGCGCAGAAATCCGAACCGTGACCGTTAGGGAGCGGAAAAATTAAATAACCATAGAGAATGTTCTATTTTTGTTTTCAAATACGGACATTGGTAGGCCTTGTTCATTCACAACATACTG
>CANJHO010000059.1 GCA_947474165.1 Legionellaceae bacterium | reverse complement strand
TTCGATTAGGTGCCCCTGTGCCTTCGTTTGCTGTTTATGAAGGTGTACCAGCGAATTTATTAACAGCCATGGAAGCTGCATCAGGTCATGCGCTGAGGAACAACCCCTTATGTCGGTTATCAGAAAAAATAAACGGCGAACAACCCTCGCCAATTAATATAGAAGAAATTGGCTTGTTACTAAAGCAACAGTTTGTTTTATATGCTTATTTACGTAATCGCGACATCGCTAAATTTGATAATCTCATTCTCAGCAATGATAGCAAAGTCTATTGTATTGATAATGGGGCCTTTTTAGCTACGCGTGCATTGGGAAGAGAAAGCACGGAGGATGTCAATCATGTGATTGAACTTCAAACCCTTCGGGATCCAAGTTTCTCCCCCCTTGGCGCTGAATATTTTAAAAGCTTAACGTGTGATGACATCAAACAACAGAAAGATGCCTTATTAATAATGCAAAGCACCATTTTGAACACAGCCCTAGAAATCAATGAGAAACTCTCTATCGATTTTTTTGATGAAATTTATACACAGCTAGTCGCTAGATTACATAGCCTGGTTGAAGATAATTTTTTAGATGATTTCGAATCCCAAACGCTTGAAGTCAATAAAAAACCCCTGAAAGGGAGTGCTGCAGGCATTTTTAGTATTGCCTATGTTGATGGTGAGCCTTATGTATTATTGGGTAAACGCAATGGGACTTACCAAGGGCACTGGTGTAGCTTAGGTGGCAAGATATCTTCAGATGATGAATCATTTCAGGCCACTGCTGTCAGAGAAGTATTAGAGGAAAGCAATGGTGTATTAGAGTATGAAAAAGATGAAATACGCTACCTCCCTTTTTTTGACCTGGCGATAGGATCGCCCGGAAGTACCCATGTTTACCGAATGTTTCTTTCCCCTACTCAATATTGCAAAGCAAGCTTAATGACAGAACATTTAGAGGCCGCGGTCGAGCATGAAAACAATGAGTATGAGCAATTTGCATGGGTTAGTCTAAGGAGTCTCCTGGCTGGTGTAGATAAAGACAATGATGAAATCATTGTTGCGTTATTGGACGAAACGAATCTTCAAACCACCCTGCCACAAGTGATTAAACTCTATCCCGATATGAAGCGCATGCTTCAAGATATAAGACTGCAAAAAGCCCTAGAATTATATTTAGAGCCCCCCCCGATCTTAGCCTTAAGACCTGAAAAATTAAAGATTAAATTAGCTGAAACAGTATCCTATCGGGCAGCCTTGCTGAAACAGCTAAAGGAAAACCACTCGAGACAGAAGGTGCCATCGTCTACCACAACTCATCAAGAAAATACTTACACACTGTCTGAAAAGCATTTAGACCTTATACTCAATACGTCGACAAGCATACCGCTTGAGAAAAAAATAAACCTTTTCTTTGATCAAGCAGCCCTAGGCAATGCTAGTGACTATGACAAAGACTGCCGTGCACAGTTTCTATCTGCCATTAAAAAAGAACAAGACTACCAAAGCCAAGGTTATTTAACGTTATATCATGCGGCTCCACGCGAGGTGGTGATTCTTTATGATCTGTTCACAGCCCTTTACCAACAGCTACAATGTAAACCACACAGCCCTTTTCAGCAATTCCGATTATCAGAACTCCCTTTTCAATCCTATAAGACCTTAGCCGAATTTATGGCCCATTTTAGCCGTAGTGGCAAGATCAATAATTACAATGAAGATTATCAAGATATCGCGTTAAGCACGAATATTTTTGCTTTCGGCTCACACAACAATGAATCAAGTGCAAGCTATTGGCTTTTCACCAAGAACAAACCCTCAAGAGATACGGATATTGATAAAATCTTGGCTACTGGATTAACTAACATAGGAATTGATAAACCATTAAGACAATTACTGTTAAAACGGCTCAAAGAAATATTAAAGAATACTGCATCCTGTGGTGGCACGCTTTATCAAATTCATCTGCCTAAAGACGATGTGGACAACTATGTTTATCCTGCTGCTCACTTTGGTGAAGAATATAAGCTTAATGATGAAAAAATATCATTCACAACGCTGCTTGATTTAATTGCAGCAAATAAAATTAATAAAGAAGCCATCCAAAAGCTACAAGCACGCATTTTTGTCCATCCAGAGGCCATGCAAAAAGCAGCTGTTGTTGCCTACCCTCATCATGCGCTTAGTAAAGCGCACGAAATTAACTATAGGACAAGTATCCGTGATAACGCCAATATGCTTTTTGTTACGCTACTCCAAATGCAAAATGAGCATGCCATGTTCTTAAAAAAACCCGCCTCTAGCGTGATTTACCAACAAAAGTTTGCTGAATTAACTGGAAAACAAAAGAATGCCGATCCTTTGTTATTATTAAAAAGGCTGATTGAGTCCCAACAATACGTCAAGATACGTTACCTCTTAAACTCATTTCCAACCCTATTTTCTAATGAAGCAATTAAAATTAAACTCCCAGTATTAATCAACTCGGTCACTAAATTTATACGTGTCATCCTATATCTGGATACAAAGCAATGTGCGGCCGTTTGTACAGCCCTGAAAGATGAATTAACGCGCCTATCACTAAAAGATTTTTTGTTTATCCTAAACTCCATCTCCCCCGAACAGCGCACTGTTGTTTATGAAACAATAAAACATCACTTACCAGAAATGATCCACTCAGGATCTGATTTTTCTGACGTCATACAACTACTATTAGCCGATCAGCGCACAGCTATTTACGACGCAACAAAAGCTAACTTTATCCACTTCATTCAATCCAGCGCCGATTTTAACTTAATTTTAAGAGACCTTAATCCAGAACAACGAGAGACTATTTTTGAAGAATTTAAATATAAATTACCTGAGCTCATTAATACCGGCCTAGATTTTTCCAATATTTTACAATACCTCAGCTCAAAACAACGAAGCACTGTTTTCGAAATCATACGTAATAAGCTGCCAGCGCTCAGTCGCTCTGGTGTTGATGTAGCTTATCTATTGCAGTACCTCGACTCAAATCAACGTTCGATTATTTTTAATTCTAAAAATATATGGGAAAGCGTTATCCGATCCAGCACGGAATTTGCTGACCTATTACAGTACCTCACGCCAGAACAAACCAAGACGATTTGTGAAGATATGAAAGAGAAACTAATGGACCTCCTCATTCAATCAAAGCCCCATCGAGCAACCTACATTTTTGCCAGCCTATTGTGCCCTTTATCCATTGAGCAACGCACAATTATTTATGACGTTTTGAAAGATAAGCTAGCTAGCCTGATTGATTCAGACTCAGCTATAGGTAATATATTGCAATATCTTAGCCCCGAACAATGCACCGCTTTTTGTATATCCATCAATGATAAATTAAGTAATTTTATTGAATCAAACTTTAGTCTAGCACGGACACTTACAACCCTCACACCCGATCGACTCACTATAGTATGTGAAGTCATGAAGGACCGATTTCAGAAGCTTGTTTATTCATCCCAATGTCTTGCTGGTGTACTCCCGTATCTTAACTCACAACAATGCGTTATTTTTTGTAAGATTACCAACGATAAATTGCCTGATATAATAAAACATCCCCTTGATGTTATAGTCATATTGAGGTCTCTTCACCGCCAAGAGGAGTTTATTGCTGTTTGTAACATAATGAAGGATAATTTTACCAAAATCATTACATCGAACAGAAAATTTGCGGAGGTAATGCGCTGCCTATATCAAGAAAAGCAGACATTATTTTTTGAAATCATGAAGGGGCATTTAATTCATTTAATGAACTCACACAAAAATCGCGCCGCAGTGTTTAGCTACCTTTCCCCCCAGCAGAAAAAAGATATTAATCAGCTGCTGGTATTTATAAGCCACATGCATTCAAATAAGCACGCCACAATCTTCGCGTCTGCGCTGATGAGCGATGACTATGACAACATGAGGGCGCAATTTACTCATCTCAATCAACCTAAAAATCGATTACGCACTTTCTTTTCTAAGAAAAGCGCCACAACGCAGATAATAGACGAGCTATCTCACTTAGAGCCCTACTGGATTAAAAAAATTAATACCGCTTTTGAGTTAGGCTTATCTGAGACTAAACCCTTCTCGCAAGAAGACATTAAAGCGGCTCTTGAAAATTATGTCGATAGAATGAAAAGCTCATCGATGTTGCATCCCAACAGGCCTTAGAAACTTGCTGGATTCATTATTGAATACCCCGAAACAAATCGATATTTACAGGCTACTATGTTACATTAATGTGCACAAATCGTCGCTTTGTGAGAGATAAATGTCACATGAATATAATTATCATGATCTACCCGCATTAAAGGAATTTTATAAGCAAAATCCTCTCCATACTTGTATACAAAATAATAAATTTTCGGCTTCGGGAACCTATGATTTCTTTGTCAATTTGGCTTATAAAAGCGAAGATATAGGACGATGTATTTCATTAATGATTAATGTTGTAAACCTTTCTATGCTTGAAAAATTTGACGAGTCAAATTTTCTCTTGTATAGAGATAAAATTAATAATGGCGAATTAATAACTTCCATTTGTAACAATGAGGCATTTAATCACGGTAGCAATTTAAATGGAATGATCTCCTATATAAAAAAGAATGATGATGGTTCATATGATATCAATCTAAATAAACGGATAATCACCAATGTAGGTGCAGCGGATTTATTATTTGTTAGCGTGCCCATTTGGGGAGAGCAAGAAAATAAATTTGCAATATTGCTTTTTGAAGGCTCAGAAATTCCACAAATGAGCTTATCAGACAAGTTGAGTGGTTTAACTTCATGCCCTACAGGCAGCATCATTACAGAGTTAAAGAATTATAAGAATGTCAGATTAGTATCAAATGTAAGGAAAAGCTTATTTGTGATGCGGCATATGTACAATATGGAGCGTTTTTTGCTCGGTTGTATTATGACAGGTATCCTCAAAAAAATACTTAAATATGCGCTTGATGAAAAAGATAATGATGTTCTTGGTAAATTCAATAATCAATATTTACAGGATAAAATCATCAAAATATTTGATTCCTTTGTTAGACTCGAATCACTGATGATTAACTGTATTCATTATATGAATACTCAAACGCCAGTAGAATCTATTTTATCAGTGATAAAGCTAGCCTGTATCAATGATGTACACGATGCGATTATGCTTCTTAAAGAAATTTGTGGTGGTAAAAGCTATTTTAAAGATCATATCAGCTCTAAATTTCTCGCTGATCATGAGGCGATCAATCATTTGGGTGGAACACGAGAGTTAATGAAACAAACCTTATATCAAGAATTACAGAGCAAGAAGACCAGGAGTTTATATGTCTAAATATTTTCAAGAGATGACCACAAAAAACCTTTATGGAATAGATGTACAGCACTATTTTCATGACAGGACATTTTCTTCCGAGGGTAAGATTTTTTCAGATTTTTGTTCTACTAATTATCTTGGAATTGATTATCGAGAAGAATTATTTACGGCTTCCGCTGATTTTCTTCGCCAGTGGGGATCGTTAACACAATGGGCTCGGCTAGAAGCCGATTGCAACATATTCAAACAATTAGAGTCTATGATTGGTGAAATGTTGGGATATTCTAAGGTATTGCTAAGTCATACCATCTCTAATAGCTGTACAAGCAATATCCCAACGATTGTAGGACGAAATGCCCTCATGATCTGTGATACTTATTTACATCCGGTGGTCAAGACAGGATGTAAGCTTGCTTCATTAAAAAACTCAAACATTGTAAAGTTTGATGTGAATGAATTAAACCAGCTTGAAAGCATCTTAAAAGAAAATGAAACTATTGAGCGAAAATTTATTTTTGTAGATGGTGTTCATAGTTTGGGCCGCTATATAGCGCCTATTAGTGAGCTGCAATATTTATGTAAACAATACAATAGCTGGTTGGTTGTAGATGATGCGCATGGATTTGGAATTTTGGGAGAAAATCCTTCTTTAGACAATCCTTGGGGCTTAGGTGGGGGTGGGGTTATTAAATTTGCAGGGGGTAATTCACACCGAACTTTTTATACCTCAAGCTTTGGTAAGGCATTTTGTACCCATACCGCATTTATGGCTATTCCTGATGAGTATGAAAATAACATTTCAGTTGATGCCGATCACTATATATATTCTGCCCCGGTGAGTCCTTCTCTCATTGGAATGGTGCACGCAGCGTTAACTATTAATACCCAATGCGGTGATGAAATTCGTAAAGATTTGCATGCAAAGATTCACTATTTTGTTGAAGGCTTAGCTAAACTGAATATTGCCTATCATAGTGTCAATAATCACCCGGCCATTCAGGTCATTTGTGGAAAAATTGATAATGTTTATCGATGGAATTCTATTTTATTAGAGCATGGTGTTTTTGCGGGGATCCGTGTATTCCCTCTAACACCTAAACATGAAAGTGGATTCCGATTTGCAATCACTGCAACGAATACTTATGAGCAATTAGATAGTGCCTTAAAAGCTTTAGCGATATGTAGTAAATTATGAAGCAGGGTATTAATTGAATAAAAACGTGCGGTAGCTAGAAACCGTAGGAACCCAGCAACTTGAGGCCCTTGAATTATGGGAACAAATACAATAAGTGACGCATCTTTATGGGAAATTTTTGTTGGCCATCATGATGCGTTGCTTGGTTTATTTTATAGCGATGTAATGATTAGTAGCAATTCATTGAGTGCACAGTCTAACGTCGAAAATGATAAAAGTTGGGAGTACTTAGGCTCTATAAGCCCATTACAAGACGTGTTTAGCCAGAACCAGAATCTTTACACGAATCAAGACATTGATGCTAAAAATTATAATCTTGTATATACCGATGCTTGGCTAGTAAATGAACTGTCTTCTGTTAGCTCTAAAATAAATTCTACTGTCATGGAAGTCATAGAGGTTAAAGATATCAAGGATATCCAGCTATTTGCAGATTTATTTTTAGAAGCCTACTCATTGGAGACGGATCCCTATGGGAAGTTAAAACCCACTTATAAATCATGCATCATAAATAGTTTTAGGTCTAAGGCTACCAAGGTTAAATTTTATTATATTTTACATCAAGGGATGCCTTGTGCCACTTTTGCTTTATCGTTTAGTTCCAATTTTTGCTACTCTTATTGCATCGGCGTTATACCAAAATATAGAGGGCTAGGGATAAGCCACTATATTTATAGTTATCTAAATAATGAGGCTGCTAAAAAGAAATGCAAATTTAATATATTACAAACTATTAGCAGCAGCTATGTAGAAAAGCTAGCAATGAGCAATGGTTTTGTACCAATAGGAAAGTTCAGCTTATATGAGAGCATATAAGAGGATATCAGGTTACTTGAATGTTTGACGTGCAACAAAGACCGCAGTTACACTAAATCACTGGAATCAAACGTTATGGATGATATGAAACCAATATTTCTTATTTTTATTCTCGGATCCTTGTTCACATCAACTGGATATTCTGCTAACCACGCTAGCATTGACCCATCAAATAAAACAATCTACTTAAAAAAACCAACAGGACCCTATGGGGTTGGTTTTGAAGATTTTCATTGGATTAATCAAAATGCTTGTCCTGATTTTAACTTTGACGGTAAAAATCAAGCGGATTTCAGTCCAGATAATACTAAACATTGTCATGAGATCGTGGCGCGTATTTATTACCCCACTAAGACACAATATCAACCCAATTCACCTTATTTCAGCATTTGGTTATCATCTCAACATCAAAACATGCCAAAGCAATTCCCTACTATTTCCAAGCCTGAACTTGAACAATTAACTAAAATCAAAAGTTTTTCCGCAGAAAAAGCAGCAATTATAAAAGATAAACAATTCCCGGTATTATTATTTAGCCCAGGATTTGGTTGCCCAACAGAATTATATGAAAACTTTATTACTGAATTAGTAAGCCAGGGCTACGTGGTCGTGGGTATCAGCACGCCATTTATTAATTTGGTTACTTTGCCAGATGGCCATGTTGTTAAGGCGGCAAATTTTGCAAAGGTAACTGACCCAAACAAGGTGCTAAAAGATACATTTGTTCCCTTGCAAATACAGGATTTAATCTATACATACAAGAAACTACAAGAGCCCCACGGCGCAAACAGTTTGTTTTCAAGTATGGATTTAAAACATATAGGTGCATTTGGGCATTCAATCGGCGCATGGACATTGGTTGATGTTACATCCAACCATCCAGACTGGTTTCAAGCGATTGTACCCCTTGATATCGGAGACCCCTGGGGACTATCAATGAAACACATTAAAGATGTTAGGATTCCGGTGATGTATCAAATAAGCTCAACAAATCAGCTAATTGGAACTTCTCTTCCGGTTATCTTTGAATTATTACATAACGGATACTTGGTAGTAATTTCTCCCAGTAAGCTATCTGCGGGCTTCAGTCAGCATATGAATTTTTCTGACTTATCGACCTTGCAATATCAACCAGCGTATACTAAAAGTTTCAATTATTATAAAAAACAGCAATTGAAGGCAACATTTGATTTTAAACTGTTGTCCCATTATCCTACAAAAAAAGATACAACGGCTTTTAATAAAACAACGTATGTAGTATTTAAACAAGAAAATACATGGCACCTCGCCGTGTATTTTATAAATCCCAATAACCCGACTGTACCCATATATTTCGATATCAATAGGATTAATGGCTTACCGAAGGCCTTATCTGCATTACCCAACAAGCCCATCGAGGCATTATCAGATTCTGAAATTAAACCGATTAAGAAATTAGTAGTATCCATTATAGATACAATGGCAGAAGCCATTGGAACCGGAAATGGCTGGGAAATAACCGATTCCATCAACACCTATTTAGTCCAGTTTTTTAACACTTTTTTGAAGGGCGAAGTAAACCCTGCATTTAAGAAATGCATCCCTTTACACAAGGATACCTTTATGAAATGCGGGCCAACCAAAGCCTAAACCATGGGCCGTGCATCATTTTAGTAGAGTGTCTGCAAAGTCGAGACCTGATTATCGCATCAGATAGGGTGAGCCAAGTCAGTTGCAATTTGTAAGCCCAGTTATAGTAATTGACGTACAACAGAGGCCGAAGTTACACTAAATCACTGAAATCAAATGTTATGGATAATATGAAACCAATATTTCTTGTTTTTATTCTCGGATCTTTGTTCACATCAGCTGGGTATTCTGATAACCACGCTAGCATAGACCCATCAAATAAAACAACCTACTTAAAAAAACCAACAGGACCCTATGGCGTTGGCTTTGAAGATTTTCATTGGGTTAATCAAAATGCTTGTCCCGACTTTAACTTTAACGGTAAAAATCAAGCGGATTTCAGCCCAGAGAATACTAAACATTGTCATGAGATCGTGGCGCGTATTTATTACCCCACTCTAGCAAAATCTCAGCCAAATACACCCTATTACCCACCACTGATAGCCTCTGAACAACAAACCATGCCAAAACAATTCCCGACTATTTCCAAGTCTGACCTTAAGCAGTTAACTAAAATCAAAAGCTTCTCATCAGAAAAAGCTGCGATCATTAAAGATAAACAATTCCCAGTATTATTATTTAGCCCGGGGTTTGGTTGTCCAACAGAGTTATATGAAAATTTTATTACAGAATTAGTCAGCCAGGGTTACATCGTCATTGGTATTAATACGCCATTTATTAATCTGGTTGCCTTGCCGAATGGTCACATTGTTAGGGCAGCCGATTTTTCAACCATAAAAAATTTCGACAAGGTCGTTGAAACTAAATTTGTTCCTTTGCAATCACAAGATTTAATTTATGTATACGATAAACTCCATGAAGCGCCTCAGGCCAGCAATTTATTTTCCAACATGGATTTAAAACATATTGGTGTGTTTGGCCATTCGATAGGGGCACGCGCACTGGCCGATGTTGCTCATGCCCATCCAAGTTTTTTTCAAGCGATTGCCCCGCTTGATATTGGTTTTGACAACACGGGGCAATCATTGAAAAAATTTATCACTCCCGTGATGTATCAAATAAGTTCCAATAGAAAGCAAACTTCATTTATTAATCGTCCGATTATATTTGAATTAGGAAATAACGGATATTTGGTTGGAATTTCTCCCAACGAGAAAAATACAACTTATAGTCAGCATATGAATTTTACTGACTTTTCCTCGCTGCAGTATCTTCCTGCCTATAAAGCTTTTTATGATCATTTAAAAACACAGGACATGGCCGCAGGGTTTAATCTCAAGCTTATAGCACATAATCTTACAAAAAAAGACATCGCGGCTTTACACAAAACAACCTACGTATTATCTAAACAAGCAGAAACCTGGAGTTTGTTTATCTATGATATAAATCCATACACCCCTGCTATACCCCTTTATTTTGATATCAATAGGATTGATGGATTACCCGATGCGTTGGCAGCCTTAGCTAATCACCCCATCGGGAAACTAACAGAGGCTGACATTGGTCCTATTAAAAAAATAATCACATCACTAAATAGCTCAAGAGCCGCATTCCTTGGAACTGGAAATGGTTGGGAAATAACTGACTCCATCAACACCTATTTAGTCCAATTTTTTAATATTTATTTGAAGGGCGAAGAAAATCCTGCATTTAAAAAATGCATCCCTTTATATAAAAACACCCACATAAAATGCGGACTGGCTAACGTTTAAGCAGTGACACGATGCGCATCATTAAAGCAATTCAACCAGAGGTCAGGAAAATATGAAATCGACACTACTTGTTTTTATTCTCGGATCGTTGCTTTCATCAGTTGGATACTCTGATAGCCAATCGAGCATAGACTCATCAAATGTGACGCACTACTTAAAAAAACCAACGGGTCAATATGGCGTTGGCTTTGAAGAATTTCATTGGATTAATCAAAATGCTTGTCCTGATGTTAACTTTAACGGTAAAAATCAAGCGGATTTCAGTCCAGATAATACTAAACATTGTCATGAGATCGTGGCGCGTATTTATTACCCCACTAAGCCAGGACATCAACCAAGCTCACCCTATTATCCACCACTGATAGAATCTGCACAACAAGGCATGCTAAAACAAGCTATTTCAAAAACAGAAATTGAACAGCTAACTAAAATCAAAAGTTTCTCGATGGAAAAAGCAGCCATTATAAAAGACAAACAATTTCCTGTACTATTATTTAGCCCAGGGTTTAGTTGCCCAACAGAAATATATGAAAATTTTATTACTGAATTAGTAAGCCAGGGTTACATTGTTGTTGGTATTAGTACACCTTTTATTAATCTTGTTGCATTGCCAAATGGCCATATTGTTAAGCAGGCAAATTTTACAAATGTAACTGACTCAATCAAGGCGATAAAGGATACATTTGTTCCCTTACAAACACAGGATTTAATCTATACCTACAAAAAACTACAAGAGCCCCACGCTGCAAACAGTTTATTTTCAAGTATGGACTTAAAACATATAGGTGCATTTGGGCATTCAATCGGCGCATGGACATTGGTTGATGCTACATATAACCATCCAGACTGGTTTCAAGCGATTGTGCCAATTGATATCGGAGACGGCACCGGACAATCAATGAAACACATTAAAGATATAAAGACTCCGGCGATGTATCAAATAAGCTCAACAAGACAACTCCTTGGAACTTATCTTCCAGTTATCTTTGAATTATCACATAACGGATATTTGGTAGTGATTTCTCCCAGTGAGCTATCTGCGGGCTTCAGTCAGCATGCGAATTTTTCTGACTTGTCGACCTTGCAATATGAGCCAGCATATACTAAAAATTTCAATTATTCTAAAAAACAACAAGTGGATGAAGCATTTGATTTTAAACTGATGTCCCATTATCCTACCAAAAAAGATACAACGGCTTTTCATAAAACAACATATATATTATTTAAACAAGAAAATACATGGCACCTGGTTATGTATTTTATAATTCCCAATCAACCGAATATACCTATATATTTCGACATCAATAGGGTTAAAGGCTTGCCGAATGCCTTATCTGCATTACCCAACAAGCCCATCGAGGCATTATCAGATTCTGAAATTAAACCTATTAGAAAAATAGTAGAATCACTTAGAGAGATGATGGCCGGAACCCTTGGAACCGGAAATGGTTGGGAAATAACTGATTCCATCAACACCTATTTGGTCCGATTTTTTAACACTTTTTTGAAGGGTGAAGAAAACCCTGCGTTTAAGAAATGCATCCCCTTACACAAGGATACCTTTATGAAATGCGGACCGACCAAAGCCTAATCTATGGGCTGTGCATCATTTTAGTAGGGTGTCCGCAAAGTCGAGGCATGACAATGGCTAAGTTGTGCTGCCGTTTATAGCTAGGCATAATGATTTATCTGAGGTCTTAACAATCCAAAGATCCTTGTGATCTACAGTGGAGGCACTAAATGAATTTAAGCTTCAGGAAATGTATTTTATGGGCTATCTTATTTTTTGCTTCATTAAGTTTATTAATTATATATGGCTTACCTTCAAACAAAACGTCACGCATGCAAGAGATAGTGAAATGGTATGTTGATAACAATCATTTTATGGGGGCTGTTTTGGTAGCACAAGATAAACAGATGTTAGTCAATCAAGGTTACGGATACTCAGAGGTAGAATGGAAAGCCCCCAATTCAGAAACAACGAAATTTCGACTCGGTTCAATCTCAAAACAATTCACTGCAACAGCTATTTTGCTTCTGGAAGAACAAGGCAAATTAAATGTGAACGATTTAGTAAAATCTCACATGCCCAATACGCCCGCTAGCTGGGATAAAATCACTATTTTCAATCTATTAACCCATACTTCAGGTATTCCAAACTATACAGCATTTTCGAATTTTAAAGAAATTAGTGTAAACGCAATTACGCCAGAAAAATTAATCGCCTTGTTTCGTGAGAAGCCATTAAATTTTAAGCCTGGAGAAAAATGGGAATATAGTAATTCAGGATATGAGGTTCTAGGATTTTTGATTGAAAAAATAAGCGGTGAAAGCTATCAACATTTCATAGTAAATCATATTTTCAAGCCGTTGGGGATGAATGATTCAGGATATGATTCGAATTCGGAAATTATTATGCGGCGTGCATCGGGTTATTCATTTGGCCCAGAAGGTCTTCGCAATGCTGATTTTATCAATATGAGTGTACCCTATGCAGCAGGTGGAATTTACTCAACCACGCCTGATTTGCTACGTTGGGAACAAGGATTGTTTGGCGGTAAAATTTTATCCGCCAAATCACTTGAAAAAATGATAACCCCATTTAAAAGCAATTATGGTTTTGGTCTGGAGATACAAAAGATCGATGATCATTTGTCAATTTCGCATGGTGGAGGTGTTAATGGGTTTATTACCATGATGATCCATTATCCTGATAATAAACTTAACGTCATTGTATTAAGTAATAATGATAGCGCTTCAGGCACCCAAAATATGGCTACAAAGTTGGCAGCTGTAGCACAGGGTAAATCCGCAATACTTCTTTCTGAAAGAAAAGAGGTCACTATTTCACCAAACATCCTTGGTAAATATGTTGGCACCTATAAATTCACAGAATTTCAGTTTGTTCTTACTCTAGAAAATAGCCACCTAATGGCACAGATAGTAACAAACCAACCACAGAAAGGACAAAACCAACCAAAATCTCAATTGTATCCCGAGTCTGAGACTAGCTTTTTTACAAAAACACCGGAATCTCAGATTCAATTTTTAAAAAACAAAAAAGGTGATATTTCTCGTATGGTTTTTCGCCCAAATGATGTGGATTACATTGGAGTCCGAGTCCAATAGCCTGCTATATCAGTGCATTCTTAGACTTGATTATTACTATCAGCAAGTACTTCACATACTCTTAACTTTTTTTTAAAAATTTTTCAGCTTCTTTAAAGTCCTGAGCAAGCATGAGACTAATGCCTTCTTTAAACATCTGAACAGATAGAATGAATACATTCTCTTGTGAGCTTAAGTCGAATTTTCTTTTAATAAGAAGTAGCTGTAATGCACTGTAAATAGGATAATTTTGGGTAATCTTCTGATCTGGAATTGTTCTAATCCCAGCGCTGCTGGCTAGCCATAATGCATGCAAAATAAACGCAAATGGACGAATATAATTAAATTTATGAATTTTTTCCTCATCTAGATTTTTTGTAAAATAAAGATCTAATAATTTATTGCGCGCTTTATCATTAGTACAATAGAAATTCGCTGTAATACATAAGTCCACATAAAGAGCATCTTGTGCAGCTGTATCATAGTCAATTATTGTTAATAATGTTCCGTCATAAATTATATTAGTTGGATTAAGATCATGGTGCACTGGTCTTATGTCATCCTTAAACATAGGCCATAAACTTTCTAGTAATTTAACATTTTGACGATATATAACAATTTCATGAATACCATTAGTAGGAAATGGAATATTCTGCTGATTAAGCCAGTCATCCATTTCTAAAAGAAACTGAAAAAGCGTTTTTGAGTTATTAAAGCCATCACCGTGATGCATTTTTTGCATACTGTATATCAAAGAAGATAAATAGCGTGCACCAGTAAGGGAAGCCATATTTTCATTATGTAAAAAATCCATTATACAAATGCTTCCCCCCTCATCAATATCGCTATAATATATTTTGGGGCCATAACCAATTTTAGACGCGACTAGAGCATTATTTAGTTGCTGAATTAAATCGCTTCTATTATTCGGAGTAATCCGTGCTACAAAAGCCTTCTTGTTAAGAATAAATTTATATACATTAACCTCTCCTGCACCATCACATAATTTCTCGAGAGAATGAAGATCGTTTGGATCGTGCTTAAAATTTATATTCTCTATAGCCTTATTGATCCTTGCAAAGTCATTATTATTCATTTTTTACCTAAATAAGGTGGATTACATTGAAATCTGAATCCAATAGCTTGCTATATCAGTGCATTTTTAAACTTGATTGTTACTTTCAGCAAGTACTTCACGTATAACCTCCAAAGATTTTTCAATATGAAGCGGATTAGTACCAGATAATTTTGTACATACGATTAAGGCCTTCCATAATGCCCAACCGCGAGCACGTGCCCAGGTGGCATTATCTAGTTTCAGCATATTACGAAAAGCTTTTCGGCTTTCACCCGTAAAGAAAGTCCAGGCAATGACCAAATCACAAGCTGGATCACCAATAGCAAGTTGGCCAAAATCAATGACTGCACAAAGTTTTCCGTGTTGAACCAAGAGATTGCCAATTGCTATATCTCCATGAACCCAAACGGGATCGCCTTGCCAAACAGTGCTAAGTGCCTCCTCCCATAATCTAGAAATTATCGTGGTGTCCATTTGGTTGCTTAATATTTTTATTGCTTCTTGTGTTTCTGAATCATAGGTTGCAAGTGGGCCACCTCGGTAGAAGCTATGCTTTCCCGCAATGGGTCCACCTGTTGAATCAATAGCTTGTAATCCTACTAAAAATTTTGCTAAATCAGTTGCGAATAGACTCATATCTTCAATGCGTTCAATCGATGCCGTATCACCTGCAAGCCATCGATAAACTGACCAAGGCAATGGATAATTATCTGCTGGCTTCCCCTCAGCTATAGGTGTTGAGATTGGAATAGGCAAATGCGGCGCAAGGCGTGGCAACCATTGCTGTTCTTTTTCCACTTGAAGGGCATAATCAGACTGGCTTGGAAGTCGAACAGTCATCTCGGTACCAAGATGGAACGTTCTATTGTCCCAACCACTGAACTCAACGGGACTGATCGGTAAACCAACCCATTGTGGGAATTGTGTATCAATTAATCGGCGCACAAGTGAGGTATCAATATTTAAAGGCATCTGCTATCCCTTGATTTCCAGTAATTTTTCTTTCATATTTTAGCAGTTAACATCGCTCAGTTTCAGGAAATCGAAGTGGTAGTGTGCCTAAATCAAAACTATCCGAAACCATTAGAAAATCTTCTGGAGTAGCCTTGATGGTCTTATAATTTATATTATTAAAGTTATCAGGGCAAAATTGCAAAATAATTTTAGAAAATTTCCCTGGAATTAATGCGATAACTTCTTCTAAATCGATTGGTTTGGTAAAAATAATGTCTTTAACATAAAGAACATCCTCTTTTATATCATATGAAATCAGCAGTTGATGCTGTTAGTGGCGGCATAAAAGCGCGGATAAATGGCGCAGATTATTGAGGGATCATACCATCCCATCCTTGGGCGGTAAATTTAGAATGGAGGATCTGCCAACGCCTCCCTTTTGTTTTGATGTTCTTCTTTCAGTATTGGTGGGATGCTTTTTTCTATGATGGCTTTTTCATACCGCATGATCTTATCAAGGTAAATGGATTCATAGCGTATCGCTAGCTCATAAAAGAAGTCTACAAGGTGATACGCAGTCTCATCAGAGAGATTTTCTGGCAAGAGATTTCGAAGATTATCATTCATTTTTTTGCTCCTCAGTTAAGATTGTTTTAGCGTTTTTTCTTGGTTTGGCGCGATGTTCACTGCGCTCTTGAGCTTCTTTGAGGCGAAACGATTTTGCTTCGATGTTAACAATGTCTGAGTGATGCAAAAGTCGATCAATGATGGAGACAACGCAAGCAGCATTGGGAAAGATATCGCGCCACTCATTAAATGGTTTATTAGTAGTAATGATTGTTGAACGTTGCTCATAGCGCCTGCTAATGATTTCAAACAATAAATCGGCATGCCGATTGGAGTAAGACAAATACCCAACCTCATCGATAATAAGAAGCTGGGGTTGGGTGTAGTGTTTTATTCGACGCCGTAATGCGCTATCACTATCAAGGGCCGCGAGTTCATTGAGCATATGACCTGCTGTGGTGAAGAGTGCTGTGTGACCGTTTAATACCGATTGATAAGCAATGTTGCAAGCGATGGTTGATTTACCTACACCATTTGGACCGGAGAGGATCAGGTTTGTTGCATCTTTTAAAAAGTAGAGCTGCATCCATCCTTCGATTGCTTGGCGGTCACAGGCCGTGGGCCAGCTCCAGTCAAAATCAGCAAGGGATTTGAAGCGACCAATTCGTGCGCTGGCCAGTCGGCGCTCAAGACTTCGCTCTGAGCGCTCTTGCTCCTCCCACTCGATGAGCAGTTTAACCCATTCAAGGGAAGCAACCTCATTCCAATGATTAATGAGACCGTGTAATTTCAGCGCTTTGGCGCGTTCTATTAATAAATTGGATGGCATGATTATTTCTCCTCTTTAGTTGATATTTGTAAAACGTCATAGTCACTGAGTGAGTGGGGTTTCACAACGAACTGGCTCGCTTGTTTATGTTTTGATAAATCCAACGAGATAGGGGGTAATTCTTCTCTCTCATCGCGCAAACGCTGAATACATAGGCGCACAGCATTAGGATGAGGAACACCTCTTTTGAGGGCATCAAGCATGGCCTCATCTAATGAGGCTGCACCGTAATCATCAAGCAATTGGATAAGTTGAGCTGTTGTCGATCGCAAGGGGTACCCCCGCACAGCAGCTGCATTTAGAAAATCTTTTGCACAAGTAATGGCATGGGTTAACCGATGTTGCCCTCGTTGCAATCGTGCTTTCTTTTTCTGTTGAGCTAAGGCCTCAATATGGTATGCGCACTCAATTTGTTGAGCCTTATCATAACTTCTAATATGCTGAGCCAGAACGGATGAGCCATCTAGAATAGAGACCACATGAACGGTTGCATGCACTGTTAGGGTACGGTTTACACAGTTGTGTGGGACAGAGTAGTCATTTAAATCAAATCGTATATAGGGTGTTTTTCCTACGCGAACACTCTCAACTTCATGAGTAGGATAGGGGTTATCTGGTAAGATAATTAAACGGGGTTGCTCATCTTGAAAGACTTTGCGCACTGATTGGCTCCTATCTTCAGGACACGGCCTATCTGCTGCAATACCATCACACCAAGCCTGGGCTTGTGCATTTAGATCATCAATATCATGAAAGGTACGTGCAGCAAAAAAATTATCACGCACATAACGAATAGCACGCTCCACCCGTCCCTTTTCATTTCCGCGAGCAACTGCCACGGGTCTTGGTTCAAACCGGTAATGAGCTGCAAATGCCAAGAGTTGTGAGTTGAAGCGGATGGCATCGCCCTGACGCTCTAAAACAGCACTTTTCAAATTGTCATAAAGAAGGACGCGAGGAACACCAGAAAAGGCCCTGAAGGCTTTTTCATGACCACACAAAAAACTTTCCATGCGTTGATTTAAATAAAAGTGCAAATGAATTTTTCTGGAAAAACTTAACACCATAACAAAGGCCATTAGTGGACGTTTTGCTTTACCTATGGTGAGATACCCAAAGTGTCCCCAATCTACCTGAGCCTGCTCTCCCGCCAGCGTCCTTAGACGCAAGTAAGCTTCTGCAGAAGGTCGTGGTCGATAGAAGGAAATAAGATGGCGAAAATGATGAGCCCCGCCTGGATAACCTCGTTCTCGCACCATCGCATACATTCGGCTGGCCGTTAACGTTGGATGACGTTGCAGGGTATCCAGTATGAATGATAGATAGGGGTCGATAATTGACGTTTGGATTAGGATTTTATTTTTTGCAATTCCCGTATCAGATAAGACGCGTTTTATAGTACCGTGATGCACGCCTAATTGAGTCGAAATCGTTCCTACACGCCACTTCTCAACATAATAGTATCGTAGTATTTTAGCTTTTAATTCTTCAGAGATGCTCATATTTTACTCCTAATGTAACGGTAAATTAAGGAGGTCGATAGTAAGATGAGGAATGTTGCGCTTTTGCACGTGCAGTTTGTTGTAAAAATCCATAACGAACCCAATCTGATACAGGCTTTTGGCAACAACAGCACTTCATTCGACCTTTTTCT
>CANJHO010000058.1 GCA_947474165.1 Legionellaceae bacterium | reverse complement strand
TACCTTCCACAGATGAGTTTTAGGTTTTTAGGCGATTTGATTTTTTTGTTCAGGTTATCTTTAAAAGCGAGTAATAGTCTACTCTATTGCGAGTTTTTAAAGATAACCTGAACGGAAAAAGCAATAGCATACAAACCTAAAACTCATCTCGGGAAGGTATATATGCCTTCATGCGCTGTATAAAGGCTGAGAAAGTCGACTTTAAAAATCGTACTGTATAAAGGATTTTCATATGATCTTGTTTCCAGGATTTTTCATGCGTGTTAAAATGATTGGTTTAGTGGTATTTATATCACTCCCATTACAGGCGGCCAGCGATTTCGATCGGGAGCAAATTCAGCAGCGCATTAGTCCTGTCGGCAGTGTTCGCATTGAGGAGCAATCTGCTACTGTGGTGCCTGACGTCACTCAAACAAAAGCGCCTGCTGTTAAAAAGAGCGCTGGTCAAGCCACGTATGAGCAGTATTGTGTGGTTTGTCATGGGGCGGGTGTGGCGGGTGCGCCCAAATTTCGCGATGGGGATGATTGGAAGCCGCGTCTTTCTAAACAAACCATTGATTCATTAACGGCGACTGCTCTAAAAGGATTAAATGCCATGCCCGCAAAAGGTACCTGTCAGGAGTGTAGTGATATGGATATTAAAGCCGCAATACAATATATGGTGCCACAATCATGACAAAACATCTTTATCGACGCTTACAAAATGGGCTGTTACTATTCACGGGCTTAGTGATTGGGGCTACCTTTTATTTGCAATATATCGGCGGGATCGAGCCCTGCCCCTTGTGCTTAATGCAGCGGTTTTGTGCACTTATATTGTTTGTCATTTGTATCGTAGGGGTATGCCAATCTACACTAGTGCACACAAAGGGTATTGCAGGTCTTCAAATTGTATTTGCGATGATGGGCCTATTGATTGCCTTCAGGCAATTGTGGTTACAGCATCTACCCCTAGGACAAGCCCCCGGTTGTATACCAGATTTTAGTGTGTTAATTCACTACTTCCCTTGGAAGGATGTTGTTCATGCCTTATTTTGGGGGGCGGGCGATTGTGCTGAGGTGACTTGGCGCTGGCTCGGATTGCCAATGCCCGCATGGTCAGCAGTATATTTCTTAACGATGTTGGTTGTCAGTGTGGTTATCGTTTTTCGACAGGCCTCCCCAGTGAACGGGGTTAAAAAAAAATCTAAATGAATTCATTTCACTGTGAGGTTCTTCATCGCCATGCCCATACATCCGCCCGTGTGACGCGGGTAACAACACCCCATGGGGAATTCATTACCCCTGTCTTCATGCCGGTAGGAACGCGCGCAGGCGTTAATAATATGATGCCCTTGGAATTGCAACAGGCAGGGAGTCAAATCATTTTGGGTGGGAACACCTATCATATGTTGTGCGCGCCAGGCATGGAGGTGATTGAACAAGCGGGGGGGATGCACGCTTTTATGGGATGGCTTGGACCGATGCTCACCGACAGTGGCGGTTTCCAGGTGTATAGTTTGTCAAAAAACAAAGAAATTTGTACGATTGATGAAGAGGGCGCCCATTTTACGATGGCAGGCACCCAACGCCTTATTCACATGACCCCGGAAATGTCCCTGGAAACACAAAAAATGATTGGTGCCGATATCATTATGGCCTTTGATCAATGTACTCCAGACGATTGCACGCGTGAAGAAGTTCAGCACATCATGTCACGCACCCATCGTTGGCTTTCACAATCCATCGCTTATCACCAACAATATCCAAGGTCACGCTTTGGTCAGCAGCAGGCACTATTTGGTATTATTCAAGGGGGTGTTTATGAGGATTTGCGGCGAGAAAGCGCGGATTTTGTTCAGTCAATGAATACAGATGGGATTGCCATTGGCGGAGAGACGATTGGTTTTGATATGCAAGCGACAGTTGAGGTAGTCCGTTGGGTTAGGCCTTTTTTGCCAGAGAATAAACCCCGCTATACAATGGGCGTTGGGATGTCTCCACAGGATTTATTAGATGTTGTAGCCGAGGGCATTGATATGTTTGATTGCGTGGCGCCCACACGCAATGCACGTCACGGGGCCTTGTATTGCGGGGAACTTGTGAGGAAAGGCCATTGGTTATCGTTTGAAAGTGAGCATGAGAATGCACGCATTCAAATTAAAAAAGCATGTTATGCGAATGATAGCTCACCGGTCATGTTGGGTTGTGAATGTTATACCTGCAGACATTACTCTCGATCTTTTTTACATCACTTGTTCAAACAAAATGCAAATTTATTCACAGCCTTGGCAAGTATTCATAATGTTCATGTTTTACATGCAGTATGTGATAGAATGCGTCATTTGATAGCGGAGTAATATACTGCGCGCAGTATAGCATTTCCGCGACTGTGTGGCTTATAATCACATCTGTTTTTTATTGTTCAAGAGAACCTCAAAAGCCCTCCGGGCATCTTTTCTTCGTGTACGCTCAGAAGAGAATAATGAGGGGCGTTATTTAGGAGATAAAATGATATTAATCAGCACATCCAAAGGGGATATACGTCTTGCATTGGATACAGAAAACACCCCAGAGACGGCCGAAAATTTTCTCAATTATGTGCGCAGTGGATTTTATACCGATACCATTATTCATCGGGTCATTGATGGCTTCATGATTCAAGGGGGTGGTTTGACCGCCGACATGGAAACCAAATCAGTGGGTGCGCCAGTTAAAAATGAGGCCAAAACAGGAAAATTAAATAAGCGTGGAACCGTTGCCATGGCAAGAACGATGGATCCTCATTCAGCAACAGCGCAGTTTTTTATTAATGTGGCAGACAATGCTTTTTTAAATTACAGCGGTGAACAGGCACAAAGCTATGGTTATTGCGTGTTTGGCGAAGTGACGGAAGGGATGGACGTCGTTGATTCAATTGCAAAAGTGAAAACTGGACAGTCCAAGGGTCATGGTGATGTGCCATTGGAGGTTATTGTTATTCATCAAATAAGTGAGGAATAATAAAGCACCATGAGAAAAAAACGTCTATAATATAAATCAATATAAGGCCTCTCCTCTCACATGAGGCGCAGATAGGGATTTTATTCTATTTGCAGGCCTTAAGTGGAGTATATTATGACGAAATTTATCATTGTGAGCCTTACTGCATTTATTTTTTCCTTATTTTGTTCTGTGGCTTTGGCTGATAGGATTACTATTACGGGTAAACCGGTTTTGCTCGATATACACCCAGGGTTTTTTACCTTTCCAAGCACTTATACGGATATTTTGATGGGTTATAATAGCAAAGGGTATTATTTCGTGACTATCGCCAATGTGAATCGGGTTTGTTATTTAGCAAAAAAACCTGAATTGGAAAAAATCGACCAAATTAAAATTGTTATAGAAAAATCAGGCTTAAAATTGCCATGGAATTGCTATAAATATGACGCACAATTTTTTGATGCTAATTTTTAAACGCACGGACCTCTGCAAGCACTTCAGACAATGATGGCCAACAATCTCGGGCACCAATGAATGCACCTCCCCAAGGACTTGTTCGTTTCGGGTCACTCACGCCAAAAATACCCAAGGTGGTTGCACCAACGGCTGAGGCGATATGCATAGGACCACTGTCATTGGCGATAACATACGCAGCTTTTGCTAAAATGGCAGCATACTCCCCTAAATTCAGCCCAGATAAAATAAGGGCTTCTGGGACGAGTTCGGCGCATAGTGCTTCTTCATTCTTCCCAGGGCAAACGATCAATTGATGTTGCGTTAATTGTGCTGATAACTCACGCCAGTGCGGCCATATTTTTGATTGACCTGCTTTTCCGGTGCCATGGGCAAAGGGGCATAACACCCAATAAGGTTGACTTATTTTAGCCCTATTGAGCGCTTCTTCTGCAGTGGCCATCGCGGACAAACTGCAGGGCAAGGTTATTTTTTGGGGAATGATGGTCGGGATGTTTAATTCTGGATACCAATATTGACAGGCTAGGCGGGCTATATTCCAGAAGTATTCTACTTCATGTCGGTGGGCCTCTTTAGTCAGAGAGCGTTTTAACAGGGGATATCGCACATTGGTATGATAACCAATGGTGGCCTTCCCAGCGACTCGGGCCATGAGGGCACTGGAAAAACTATTGGTTAGCAATAAGGCTTTATTGCAATGAGATAATTCAGCCATTTTTTGGCTGTTTTGCCAGAAACTGTGGGTTATCGCAGTGACCTTCATGTCTGTTGCAGCCAATAAATCACGTGCCCAGGGTTTAGCAAATAACAGCAATTCAAGGCCTGATTGCTGAAGTGCTTGCAATGCGGGAAGCGCCATGATCACATCGCCGACCCAGTTTGGCAAACGGACGATGAGCGCGGCCGCGGAATCGTCTTTAGTCTTCATTAAATTGCAGCGCTCAGAGTTAGCTCATTGGGTTGGTTTAGACTTCTTTTTTTTAGACTAGCCCGTCCTTTGTTTTCAACCATTTCCCCTAAGCAGAGCGCACAAAATACAATAAATAAATAACCGACATTAGAATGTAGGAGTTGTGATTCAGATAAATTGCTTATTAAAAAGCAGACTAACATGCCGATCATCACGGGCCTCATCTCCCCTAGCTGAAAGGCCGCCACCCATAAGCTAATTAAAAAATAAAGCAAGGCAACAAGGCCAAGAACACCATATTCAGCGGCAATTAACCAATATTGACTGTGTGGCTCCATGATGTTCATGTAGGCCGCGATGGGGTTGTGTGTTTGATTAAAACTAGAGAAACTGCCTGTGCCATGTCCTATCCATGGGCTGGATAAAAACAGCTGTTTTGCAGCCGTATGAAATACCAAACGCATGCCGACGGATGTATCTATTTTCCCTTGTTGATATTCATTGATATCATTGGCGATATTGCGCAATCCCACGGAGACGGTGCTGCTATGGTAGGCTGTGAATGCGAATAAAGCACAAAAACACAATATGCCAGTCGCTAAATGCTTCCATGGAAGGACCTGAATCAGCAATAAGATCATGAGTGCACCATATAAAATGTACCCCATCCGGCCAAAATTCATGAAGATGACTTGATAACTGAAGAGGATGGTTTGTAATATTAAAAGCAGTCGTTTTATTCCTTTGGACCGGTAGGCCATTAACCCAGATAAATAAGCGGCAAAGGCCATCATGTAGCTTGTGGCGATGTGATCATGAAATAATTTATCAAAGGTTGCCGACTGATTGTAGTTTTTGAAGCAGGCCATGAAAAATGTTAACAGCATGGCCAAAAAAAATGCGTAAATAGCCATTTTACGTATTTTGTGATTCCGAAATCCGATTGCAAAAATTGGCAGGTAAAGCAATTTACTGTATTTATCAATGAAAATAAAGCGTGCGCGATAAGGGGCATCGCTCCAAAAACAGCCAATCAATACAATCATAAAAAGGATGAGGGCGGCTTTACACCAAGGTTTGGAAAAAACAAAGGGCAACGCTTGTCTATAAGTGGGTGAAAACAGGAGGGCAATAGCCGATAAAATAATAAAAATACTTTTTAAAGAAGCACTAATCGGGATAAAAAATACAGTGGCTATTAATAAAAAACCAACCAGGATTTCTTGCTGTGCATTATTCAGAGACATTTTAAACATGGGCCGCTCCACTAGTTTGTGCATCGATAGGCATAAAAATGATAGGGGGTATTTTTATAGGTATATGTCGGTGATTCGAGCCGAACACATTGATTAAAATATTTTCTTGCGCAGGCAACGCGGTCTTCAGGATCGATAAATAGCGCTTCTTTTAGGGTTTTATTTTTAATCTTTTGGTTCACTTCAACGCTCCACAGGCCATATTGATTTTGTGGAAATCCACAATCGATGGTATAAACTTGCGGTTGGCCTTTAAGAAAAAATAACATGCGGGCCTCTGACCAGCCAGGACTTAGTACAATGGTTGGGTGTTGAGGGTAGGCTGCATTAAATTGTTGAATCAAATAATAGTTGATTAGTTTTTGTGGTGTTGTTAGGGCGAATTGAGGAGAATTATTAATATAAATGGCTAAACTGGTGATGGCATAAAGGAATATTAATAAGCCAATTGATTTTCGGTAATGAAGGTTTTGAAAACAATAGGCGCCTAATAGGGCGCTGCTGATGAGGTAGGGTGTTAGCCAATATTCTCTAATGGCGGCTTTACTTGCAGCTATCCCATAAAAACACAGCAAAGTGATGCAACTGATCCAGCATAGGATGACAATGAATGATGTTTTTTCAAGCGGCGTTGTCGTTTTCCCCCCGGTATGGTCGCCTGGAGCCCTCTTAAATAGGGTGAGACTTAACTTGTTTCTATTGATAAAACAAAGGATGGGTGGGATTAACATGAAGTTTAGGGCGGGAATAAAGTGACCAAAAATGGCTTTGAGGACACCAAAAAATGGGTTGATTTGTTGTTTCAATTGGTGTGTCGTTAGTTGATATAAAAAGGATTGCCATTCATGCTCTGCATTCCACAGAAGGACAGGACTAAACATCAGCACAATGAGCAAGGCGATTAGATATAAATGGCAGGTTTTAAATAAAGAACGGTAGGGTGTTAATAGTAAAAATATAAATAAAGATAAAATCAATACAACACCGCTATATTTTGAGAGCATCATGAGGCCAATGGAGAGGCCTGCAATGTATAACCATTTGATTTTATTTGATATGATAAACTTTGTCGTGCAGAAAATTGTAAGTGCCCAACATAACATGAGGGGGGTATCATAGGTCGTTTGTTTTAATATGTCGAGGGTCACAAGGGGTGAGAATAACCACAGTGACAGTGCCACATAACTGGCTTCTTGAGATAGAAAAAGGCGGGCAGTATGGTAGATGAAAACACTTGTTAATGCAGCGGATGCAATGCCAACGAACGTTAATGCAAAGAGTGTATTGCCAAATACCAGCGTGGATAGTTTAATGAGGTAGGCGATGAAAGGGGCGCCATCATAATAAGAAAGCGCCAGATGTCGACTCCAGTCCCAATAATAAAATGTATCAAAAGACAGCAGGTTGGTCGGCGCTAATAGCAGTAGGATGATGAAGTAAAGTATAAGACAATAAAAATAGAGAGAGGAACGGCATGTTGTTGTCATTTGTAATGCTCAATGTAGGTATTCGTAAGGCGGTGTGTCTTAAGGCAGTATCCTAAATGGCTGCTAATTTTACAAGAGAATATGATATAATGCGACAATATTGTGACTTACCTATAGCGCGCGATCAGAAACGACCCTCATGAAGATTATTCAAAACATTGATGAAGCCTCCCAATTATTGA
Organism: Legionellaceae bacterium; assembly: GCA_947474165.1. Lineage (GTDB taxonomy): Bacteria > Pseudomonadota > Gammaproteobacteria > Legionellales > Legionellaceae > CANJHO01. The sequence goes on along the minus strand of CANJHO010000058.1, from coordinate 11,907 downwards.
AGCAGGGAAAAATTATTGCCTATCCAACAGAGGCTGTTTATGGTTTAGGCTGTGATCCCTTCAATCAGAACGCTGTAGAGCAATTATTGGCTCTAAAACAACGTGAAGTGAGCAAGGGGCTCATTGTTTTGATCTCAGATTGGTTACAATTGACTGCATTAATCAGTCCTGTTTCTGAGCTTAGTCTGGAGCCGGTCCATCAAACATGGCCTGGTCCTGTTACTTGGATTTTCCCAAAGTCTGTGACCCTTCCTAGTTGGGTTTGCGGGGCGCATTCTACGATTGCTATTCGCATGACGGCTCATCCGATTGCCAAAGCGCTTTGTGTCGCAGCAGGACCTATTATTTCAACCAGTGCTAATTTGACGGGTCATGAACCCGCAATCGATAGGGCCAGCTTAATCGCTGAATTTCCATGTGGCGTTGACGCAATGCTGTCAGGTGCTTTGGGTGGCCACAGCAAACCAAGTGCTATTTATGATGTCTTGAGTGGAAAACGTTGGCGTTAGCCTGTGAGGCCTAACCACTTGTCTATTGAGTTCTGACGTAGAGCGGAATTACTGGTCCAGGAGCCATGGCTCCTGGAGATCAAGGCTTTACCATCTTTATGCGGTTATTGAATGGTCATCATCCGTATCAGGAGGCGTGTTCTCTTTATTAATACGCTGCGCTTCCATGACTAATACTTTAAAATAATCATAAGACATGTAGAAGTTACCATGGTCGCCCACTTGATCACCCCAAGAGTTACGCAAGGTTAAAAGACCCTTATATTCTCGGCCTTTATCATCAGTCGCGATGGCATTGTCGTCGTAACCTGTAATAACCATTGCATGACCGCCAAACAAGGGACGTAGCCATAGATCTCTTAGCATTTCAGGGCTAAGGATCCATGAATCGTAGGTGGCTCCTTTTTTCCCTATGGCCCCCATCATGCCTTGATCGAAATCAAACAGAAGGATGCCAAAAGCCACGCGGTCCCCGTCGATAAGCGAATCTTTTACTTGGTCTAGGGTTATATTCGGATCAAGGCGATCATTGACTGCATTAAATACATCCAGTAGCGTCCACCAACCCACATTCATAGGCTCACTCATTGGGTGATATTCTTCAAATGACATCGATGATTCAGGATTTTCGCTAGTGAGGGGGTATTCTAGAAGACCACCACAGCCTTGGGATTTTTGTTGTTCTTTACTAATGATCCCAGTGACATCCATTTTGCTTAATTCAAGACGACCCCATGAACCATTCCAGCCACTGGGTGTATAACCGTTTGTTTGAATATAATTGCCGATTTGGAGTTGACACAACTGACTGATATAGTCCCCTTTATTTAATACCGCATCAATGGCAGCGGTTACTGCAAAGGTGGTGCAGGTACCATGATTTCCTTGATCGAATACAGGGACGCCATTCATTCCAAGCTGAACTTGTTCAGGATGTTTTACAGCGGTTGATGGGTTGGATGTTAAGAATGTATTTCTATGTGTCAAAGCACGCTTTGCTTTATTTGAAATGCTTATTTTTGCCCTATCAGAAAGGTTTATTTTTAATAGTTTGATTTCTTTTGTTGGGGCAGGCATGGCCAATCGGGTGTTTCTTTGGCCCGCTTCACGAAGTAAAGGGATTTTGATGGTGCGCGAAATGGTGCCTGTCACATTAATATCTTGTGCCACTAAGCTACCGCTAAAAAGAAGTAACGCAAATGCTATTTTTACCGATTTCATAAAGCTCTCCAAAGACGACGAGGGGGATTTTGTGATGACAGCCACTATAGCATATGATCTAAATTCATTCAAACTGATTTTATTTATTAAATTAGTGGCTCCCCAGGTACGTCATCCTGAGCGTAGCGAAGGATCTCAAATTAACCCTATCCGAGCCATACTCAGGAGATCCTTCACTGCGTTCAGGATTACGTATATGCAGTTTGATAGAATAAAAAACAAATTTATCCGCAGCCTGGGGAGTTACTTAAATTAACTAAAGCTGTTTTTTTATACGATTATTAAGGTTTTCTTAAGCTAATCGTTTTATAATGGACACAATTGCACGTCGCCTCACTTTGATGTTCATTGATGAGGGCAGTGACGCCAGAGGGAATACAATGACTCAAAAAAAACATGCGCTAACGGTGTTTAGTCTGACCATGATCACCGTAGGTTCTGTGGATAGCATCCGAAATTTGCCCGCTACGGCATTGTTTGGCAGCCAGTTGATTGCCTTTTTTATATTGGGTGCTTTATTTTTCCTATTGCCTACAGCGATGGTTTCAGCAGAACTTGCTTCAGGCTGGGCCCAGCAGGGGGGGATTTATATTTGGGTTAAAGCGGCATTTGGCAAGAAAATGGGTTTTCTTGCGATTTGGTTACAGTGGATTGAAAATGTCATTTGGTACCCAACCATCTTATCCTTTGTTGCAGGCACCATTGGTTATTTAATTAACCCTTCATTGGCCAGTAACCCCTACTTTTTATGGCTAGTGATTGTCAGTTCATTTTGGGGCGCTACCTTGGTTAATTTGCGCGGGATGCACTCCTCCAGCTTATTTAGCAGTGTTTGTACCATTTCAGGCTTATTGTTGCCCATGTCATTAATAATCGGGCTGGGTGCGGCTTGGATAATGGATGGCAATCTGATGCATGTTCAATTGGATGTGCCAAGTATTTTACCACATTGGCAAGAGGGTTCAATATGGGTCTCATTAACGGCGATTATTTTGTCATTTTGTGGGATTGAAATTGCAACCGTACATGCCAATGATGTTAATAATCCACAACAGGCTTTTCCTCGAGCCCTTATTTATTCAGTCGGCATTATTTTAAGCACATTAATTTTAGGATCACTGGCTATCGCTGTGGTCTTACCGCGAGAAGATATTAATCTTGTCGCGGGCATTATGCAGGCATTTGATGCATTTTTTGCTTGTTACCATTTGGCTTGGTTGATGCCAGTGATGGCCGTCATGTTGGTGATGGGTGGTTTTGGAGGGGTCAGCAATTGGATTATTGCACCGACTAAAGGGCTATTGGTTGCAGCAGAAGATGGTAATTTGCCGCCGATATTTCAACGGACCAATCCAGCTGGCGCACCGGTTTTTTTGTTAGTGGGACAAGCCGTGATTGTGACCCTGCTTTCAAGTTTATTTTTATTCATGCCCAGCGTGAATGGTTCCTATTGGTTATTAACCGCATTGGCCGCACAACTTTATATGCTGATGTACCTTCTGATGTTCATTGCCGCGATTAAATTGCGTATTCAGTTCCCACACCATCATCGCGCATTTCGTATTCCAGGGGGGTTGTTGGGTTTATGTGCTGTGGCAGGCACAGGCATTGTGGGTGTGCTAACAACGCTGGTGGTTAGTTTTATCCCCCCTACGGGCATTGATGTCGGCAGCGTCAGTCGGTATGAATGTACTTTGGTTTTTGGTTTACTGCTGACGTGTTCCCCACCCTTTATCAGTAATTGGTTACGAGAGCGCCGACAATCTGGGGTTACAAGTACTGCTGAGCCTGTATGACCACAATCAATGAAACCGTTCGTGTATTGTCAGCACGTCTGCCAGAGCTTGCATGGAAGTTGGGTGCGCTTGATTCAACGATCAATCCTAAGCTATTACCTAGAGGACTTTTCAATGATCGGTTCGAGATGACACCACAATCTTGTCTTGATGAAATCAATGCGAATCTACAGGCTTTAAATAATCAAAGCAATGAACGAAGTGCCCATTATCTAGCGCTACGTGTGCATCAGAAAATTAATGTGCTCGTGCGATTATGCCAAATTCGTGTGAACAAAAAAAAAGAGACAGGATCGATGCCTTTCGGATTGCAGTCGATAAGCACTCGTCAGCAATGGCTCCAAACATTGGAGGATGATATTGCAAACCTCAATAGGCAACAGCAAGCGCTGATGCGTACGTTGTTGACCTTACAAGGTAAGGGTGATTCTACCGCGTTATTAAATTTAAAAGCAGAGCTGGGTGAAATAGAGCAACGCCTCACATTAACGAATGAAACCCTACTGCGTGCGACACGTTAAGCTAAAAAAATTTTACTACGACAACTTGATGGGTTCATTAATCACATACGCTTCCTCACCTTCACATAAAATTTCTGCATGCTTGGATGGGCTTAATAATGCTTGGGATAAGCAAAGCACTAAAATACTTAAAGGAAAGATGCACATCAAATCCATTGGAAATTGCAGAAGGCCTATGCCACCGAAGGATCCCAAGTATGAAATGAGGGTTAAAGCGGACATGTAAAATAAGAACCAAGATAAGGGATAAGCACCCGAAATAAAGCTTTTTTTATGGGAAGAGAGACAAACCACAAGGCCTATCAGCAAGGCGATGTCCAATTTCCAGATGATTGAAAATCCACACCAATAGAGCATTAAATTGCAAAAATAAAAAGCAATGTGGGAGAGTGTTGTGCTGCATGAGAGCTTGAACGGTCGATGGGTTGTTGGTTGTAGTTTACGCATTGCCAACAGGCAAATGGGTCCAATGCCATAAGAAAGAATGCTGGCTGATGATAGAAATGCCACTAATTTTTGCCACCCAGGAAAGGGCAAAAAAGATAAAACACCCACCAAAAAATTTGCATACAAAGTAAAGTGGGGGATATTGTGGCGATTGGTTTTGAGGAATAGTTTGGGTAAATGATGGTTTAATGCCATGCCATACAGAATACGAGAGGTTGCAGCCGTATAGACCAAGGTTGTGCCAAAAGGTGAAAACGCTGCATCGATCATTAATAAAGTGGCGACAACACCAAGTCCAAGCAATAGGGCAAGACCTACCAATGGACCGCTTTCCCCAGGATAGCTGAGTGCTTGCCATCCGTGGGTTAGGTAGGCTTGGGGCATTGCCGCAATAAAACTCAATTGCAGCATGAAGTATAAAATAAATCCAATCAATACAGCCCCTAAAATGGCAATGGGAATGTTGCGTTGCGGGTTTTTGACCTCACCTGCCAATATTAACCCATTTTGAAAGCCTGTGAATGCAAAGGCGATCCCCCCTGCAGACAGGGCTGTAAAAATTTGTATCCAACTTTGTTTATCTCCCAAATGGAGCTGAACATTATTAAAATCAGGTGAGCGATGGAGCAGGGCTACAATGGCAATGCTGGGTAAAATAAATTTAATGATACTGGCATATTTATTACATTCGGCTAATATTTTGATGCCATAGGAATTAAGAATGACCACGAAAAACATAATGCAGGCAGCAGCAGCATAGCCATAAGTGGATAATATCAATACGGAGGTATCTTTTATGACTAATATTGGAAAAAAGTGGCTGGAATATTGAAGAATAGCTTGAATTTCAATAGGGGTCATCACAACGTAAGATAGCCAGGCGGTCCATGCAAATAAAAAGCCGACCTCTTGTCCATGGGTATAGGTAGGGTAATTGGACATCCCGCCTGAGACTGGAAACATGGTGCCCAGCTCACATAAGGGTAATGCGATAAACAACATAAAAATGGCGGCGATGATCCAACTAATCAGCGCATTACTACCAGCCATTTGGGCGCTAATAAAGGGGCTAAAGAGCCATCCTGATCCGATCATTCCACCTGCAGAAACAATTAAAATATTCGTTGTTGATATATCACGTTTCAGCATGCCAATGTCCTTGTCTTATTTTACAGCGGATAGGTAGGGTGCTGGTTGTGCAATGCCACAAGTGGAATCTCGCCATTGTATCTCTATTCGGCGATTATAAGCACTGCCGTGAATCCATCGATTATCACCAATAGTGTGTTGATCAGCATAGCCCTCGGCATGGAGGCGCTGCGCATGAATATCGTTGGCCCATAAGAAAGTGAGCATGCTCTCAGCGCGTGCTTGAGATAACATTCTTTTATGGTGTCGAGAGCCCACATCGTCAGTAAACGCCGCGACATAAATGGGGCTTCGTGGATAATAGCGAAGTAGCCTGACAATGTTATTTAACCCTGGGTAGCAGATATCGTTGATGAGCGGGCTATCAAATTGAAAATAACGATCAGTGGGTATGAGCAAGGTATTGGTATCGCCATATTTTGTATATTGCATGTCTTGTAATTGTATTTCTTTTAGCAGAGCGCGCTTTGTATTGTAATAGGCGCCTGTTGCAGCCCCTGCAACGCCGCCAATTAGCGCGCCTGCCGGGGCACTGCCTGCAATAGCACCAATGGCAGCCCCAGCTCCTGCACCCACTGCCGCACCAAAGGCCATTTGTTTTATTCTTCGATGCTCGTTGTTAAAATTATTAAATGGGGGATTAAAGCAACCGCTTAATAATAAAGTAAGCAGACTTAAGCAAACAGCAAGTCTGACAGAAGTTCTGTCCGGCATCTTCACTCCTTTGGCATATTTATCTTACATTATTAAGCATCCCTGGTAATTTCGCAATCGCTCTGTGGATAGCCCTGTGGAGATCCCCAGGGCAAACACATCTTAATAGAATATTTTTATTTCTATTTGTTGTCATGGCGAGCACTGCGAAGCAACCCAGGGTTCGAAGCACTGTACTTTGGGTTGCGTCGCGGCGTTCACAATGACGAAACGAATACTTGTTCGCAAGAAAACGCCGCCTCTGTTTGTAAATTTGTTTCATAGTGCGTAAAATTAAGATGATCTTACCTTGTGGAGATTCCCCCCCAGGGCCAAAACGTGAGTGTTCAACAAATATCACACGGTTGTACAAAGCGCGACGTGCCCGACAATTGCCGGGCACGTCGCTCTCGCTTCTTTGCCCAGCCTACCTATTTTATTCAAAATTGTATTGAACTATCCCTGTTGTAATTTTATTGATCACACATGTTTTAGCCCCGGCTCCCCCCTTCTCTCTTATTTCTCAGTGGTTTGTGATATGCTCTTTAAATGGTTTTAATAAAGGATCTGAAACCTTGACTGAACTTAGTACATCTAAGCCGCGGGCCGTATTTCCACTGTCTTTGGCTGCCCTTGGGGTTGTATATGGGGATATTGGAACCAGTCCGCTTTATGCGTTTAGGGAATCGCTTGATGGTTTGCCGATTAATTTAACCGTTATATTGGGTATTTTATCCCTCATTTTTTGGTCACTTATTTTAATTATTTCTGTTAAATATCTTATTATTTTATTTCGAGCGGACAATGACGGTGAAGGCGGGATTTTAGCTTTATTAGCGCTGATAAAACGCGCCACCGGCAAACGACCCCAATTATTTTTTTTAATAGGTATATTTGGTGCAGGGTTAATGCTCGGGGATGGCATGCTCACGCCTGCTATTTCGGTGATTAGTGCCATCGAGGGTTTTAATGTAGTACTGCCCAGCTTGTCTGGGTGGGTCATCCCACTCACGTGTATTATTTTAATGCTCTTGTTTTCTGTGCAATCGTTGGGCACTGAAAAAATTGGGTTTATTTTTGGACCGGTTATTTTTATCTGGTTTGTGATCTTGGCCTTATTGGGAATAACGCACATTATTCATAATCCCATTGTATTGAAAGCGGTTAACCCGTTTTATGGGCTACATTTTTTATATCAAAATGGTTGGCGGGGCTATGTCATTTTAGGCGGTGTTTTTCTTGTTGTGACTGGAGGCGAGGCATTGTATGCTGATTTGGGACATTTTGGAAAGAAGCCCATTCGCTTAAGTTGGTTTTTGGTGGTCTTGCCCAGTTTGGTATTAAATTACTTTGGTCAGGGGGCTAACTTATTAACGCATCCAGAGGCTATCACAAACCCTTTCTATTTATTAGCCAGCGGGTGGTTTTCTTATCCACTGATCTTCATTGCAACTTTGGCCACGATCATTGCATCCCAAGGGGTGATTTCAGCGACATTTTCATTGACCAAACAGGCTGTTTTGTTAGGTCTATATCCCCATTTACCCATTGTTCAAACCTCAGGCACCACGATAGGACAAATCTACATTCCACAAATGAACACGATCCTTGCAATTGGTACCTTGTTTTTAATTCTTACCTTTAAAAATTCCAATGCACTCACCCATGCTTATGGGATTGCTGTGAATACTGTGATGTTGTTGACGACAATTTCTATTATGTATTTGGCCATTAAAAAATGGCAGTGGGGAAAGGTAACCATTATTTGTATTTTTTCATTTTTTGGAATGATTGATTTGGCTTTTTTCATTGCGAATGTCCAAAAAATTCATACCGGGGGGTGGGTTCCTATTTTATTTGCGATGATCTGCGCTTTAATCATGTACACGTGGTATAGAGGAAGACTGTACTTGTATAACACTTATGATGTTAAAAAAGGACAGTTTTCTAAAACATTAAGACAACTTGATTATAAAAGCCTTTATCGTCTTCCAGATACCACTGCTATTTTTATTACGGATATTTATGACAGCAGTGGTGGGAGTTTCCTCCACTTTTTAAAGTTGAATCGTACCTTGCCAGGGCATATTATCATTCTCAGCTATCAGGTTGAAAACATTCCCCATGTGCAACTGGCGAAGCGATTTCAGATTAACGATTTGAACGATAATATTTGTGAGTTAACGTTGCATTATGGTTTTATGGATACAATTTCCGTTCCTAAAGCCTTGCGCATTGCCAATACGCAGGGACTATTTCCATTCCCTGTTGATGTTGATAAAACCACCTATATGTTGGAGGTTCCTAATGTTGTTCCAACCCGTAGAAAAAAATCATTGCCCTTTTTTTGGCAGGTCAAATTGTTTGCTTTTTTGGTGAGAAATTATTCCGCTAATTTGAACATTGAGTTTTATCAGCTACCTTATAATCGAACGATTGCCATCGGCACCTATTATATGATCTAAGGATTTTTCCCCACAGGGCTTATCTTGTATGATTTGCAGATTAATTCCCTTAATGGTGGGGCTTTTTTGTGCACTACGAAGATAATCTATCAACGGCACGTCAACGACTTGTTGTTTCTCAATGGAGGCTTCTCGAAAGAGCAAGGTGCTATTTTTCCGAATGGCAAATCCTAAATGTGACACGTTGAGATGACTTCCAATTTTTTCACTCAAATCCCAGTTTGGCCGAACGATTTCAATAATGGCACCATTAGGGATTTGATCAAACAAATAAAGATTAGCCTCGCCCTTTGCATCAAATAATACGGAGAGCGGGATATAAGGGATCACCGATAATGTGGTAGAAAATTGGCGATGGTGTTTTTTTAAGGCAATAAGGCGTTTGGCGCGTTCTATTTTATCTGCCTGATTTAGTTGGATTCTATGAATAGACATGTGTTGGTACCATGATTTTTTATCAATTAGGGCGCGTGCAAACTTCACAACAGGCTGCTGCTGTTTATCTCGGATAGTTTGCGTGATGTCTTTAACAAAGCCTTGGCGTTGATTGTTTTTGTTCCAATCTAAACAGGTAAAATGATTGCGATAAAGGAATGAAACCTGGCCGTTGAGGTAGCGTACTTGATTAATACACTGTTTAAACTGATTTTGATTATGAGCGAGCGCTAGGGCCAAAATGGTATCAACATAAGTTTCGCAATCAAACGCATCAAAACGATACAAGGGCATTTGATCATATTGACCCGTTGGCCCCTCGCCTAAGGCACCTAATAAATAGGGTTTTCCCAAAAATTGAGCACTAATGGCATTGATACGAGAAGGCAAATTGGGTGGTGGATTCTGGTCTAGGTTATAGTATAGTTGGCCAATAGCGGAATCAGGTGTTGCTTGAGTCAATTCTTTAGGCGTGGCCATGGCCAATAATAAAGTAAAGCAACTGGCCATGAGAAATTGTTTGCTAAAATTAAGAAGACGCATTATTTTCCTTTTAAATCGATAGTCATTCTAGGGGACCGCGGTGCTAAATACAATTTGGTTGGGCATGATATTTCTTTCCGTGATTGTGGGCGTTATTCAAGGACGTATCGATGCTGTGGTTTCTGCCATCACAGATTCGGCTAAATTAGGGTTTGAAGTGGCCCTCGGATTAACAGGGATCCTTGCCCTGTGGTTGGGCATGATGAATATTGCCACAGAATCAGGTTTGGTCAAGCACTTTGCGCGGTTACTGCAACCGGTGATGCGACGACTTTTTCCAGAAGTGCCGATTGATGATCCAGCGATGGGCGCGATGTTGCTTAATATTTCAGCCAATATGTTAGGGCTTTCCAATGCAGCCACGCCCTTTGGGTTGCAAGCCATGAAGGAACTCCAACGCTTAAACACGCATGTGCACACGGCCAGCAACGCAATGTGTACTTTTTTGGCTATTAATACCTCCAGTGTCCAATTAATTCCTGCAACAGCCATTGCTTTTTTAGCGGCAAATGGGGGGATACATCCCAGCAGTGTTATTTTTAGCTCGATTGTGGCAACCAGTGTCTCAACCATTGTTGGCGTTACAGCGGTGAAGCAGCTGGCTAAATTACCCTGTTATCGTGTCAAAGATGAGGATAATTTATGAGTTTCTGGGCTAATCAACTATCAAATTATCTGTTGTTGACTTTTGTGGTTGGGATTCCGCTTTATGGTGCGATTAAAAAAATCAATGTCTTTGATGCCTTTATAGGAGGGGCAAAGCAGGGCTTTGATACCAGTATTAGCATTATTCCTTATTTAATAGGCATGATGGTGGCCATTGGCATGTTGCGTGCGTCGGGATTTTTTGAATTATTAGTCACACTCCTTGCGCCATTGTTAGCGGCCATTGGGATGCCACCCGAGCTCCTTCCTTTGGCCTTGATTCGACCTTTTTCAGGGAGTGCATCAACTGGGGTCATGGCTGAGTTGATTCACGAGCATGGTGGGAATTCATTTATTGCGAAAACGGCGGCCACCTTAATGGGAAGCACTGAAACAACGTTTTATGTGATTGCGGTGTATTTTGGAGCCGTAGGGGTTCAACGAACGCGCCATGCGATTCCTGCAGGCTTGCTCGCTGATCTGGCTGGAATTATCGCAACAGTACTTATCTGTCGCTATTTATTCCTGTAAATCTTTATCATGGATTTATACTGCGCGCGCAGTATACATTACATTCACCATACCAATTTGCTAGCACTCACCCAGTTATGGCTACCAGGAGGGTCCTCTCTCACGATTAGATCTCCAGAATGGTTTAGATTCTTTCGTTACATTGTTAGGTCAGTTCTTTATTTATGAGGCACTATTTTTAGTGCAGCCTCGTATCGCACTTGGGATATTGATCCGGCCGCCTACACCGCCGGGCGACGATAGCAGGTTATTAAACGAGGATACTATGACCTGGTTCCAGATCTGTCGGCAGAAGGCTCTCCCGCAAACGCGTGAGATCGAGGGTTCTTATTTCATCTAGGTGGCTAATCGCCGCCAAATCATGCGCCGCCTCCTCCGTCCCGCCGCCGCCCATGAGCATCCTGGGTGACGCCTGCCGCCACTTCCCGCGCACTAACGCAAAATTAAAACCCAGTCCAGCAATATCAACCAACGGAAACAGTGCTACCTCGCCAGACGGATTAAAATTATAAAATCTTACGCTTCTTGGCAGGGTTTCTTCATTAAACGCAGGCCTGGGGTAAAACGACCGGTCCGGGTGACAATATTCATTCACCACATGAACCGGCATATCACGCTGCAAAATGCCTACTTCCCTCCAAGCGGCCTTCATCGCATCATAGTTAAGTGTGCGTTCCCAGTTAGCATAACCGTCAACATATCGCTGTAATGCATCTACAAGCTCTGTCAAGTTAAAATGAGCACTGCGGTGTTCGATGCCTCCTTGGCTGTAGACAAGACCCACGGGTTGACCTGTGGCTGCATCGATGCGCTCTATTTCATCGATGTGTGCTAACATATACGCCTTCGTTTCATCATCCATGTGACGTTCTAGCATGCGGCACATTTGAGTATCCTTGGCCCAATACGCGTACTCAAAGGCCGTACAATTGAAAGTTCGGCCGGAATAATC
>CANJHO010000057.1 GCA_947474165.1 Legionellaceae bacterium | reverse complement strand
TGCTTCATTATCTTTACTTGGGATGGGTTGGAGTTCTGCATCTAATAACTTATTGTAAAGCATGGGATCATAGGCACCTTCAAATAAATAATAATTAGATGGTTTACGAACCGACATATGAAAAAAACGGTTATCTGGGTCAATCCATGATTTTTCGGACTGGTGTCGACAGTATTGATAAATAAAATGACTTGCTTGTTCAGTATTCCAGATACTACAACTGATTAAAAATAAATAAATTATTTTTTTATGGTGAAGGCGGGATAAAGTGAGGATCTTTTCATATGAAATGTATCCAATAAAACAGGCTAAAATTGCAATGAGGTAATAAATTCGGAGATTTGGCCACACTCCGGTCATGTCTCGGAGGATTTCTGGGGTCATCAACCATACCATTTTCCCTAACCAAGGAAGGGGGTATAAAAATATGAATAGGCTAAGGGTGTAAATCATGAGACTAATGAGTTTAAAACGGCGGGCTGTTGGCATTTTAAAAATCACTATTAGACTGATGACAAGAGCGATTAACAGGGTATAGCCAGCTTGTATTTGGAACTGATTGTGTGGAATGTAGTCTACCCATATGGGCAAAAAAACACCAGGTATTTGTAATCGTAAGATTGATAAGACTGTACTAACATAACCACTACCTACTTTCCAAGTATAGTCTGTATCCAAATGTAGGTTATAGATAGAGGTAAACTGCCAGGCACTCAAAACCAGGAATACGCCAGCAACAATGAATAGATGCCCAGAGCCTTTTCTACACCAGATAAAGCGTAAGCTGTAAAATAATACAGAGATTCCCGTAGCCCAAATGGCTATAGGTGGATGCGCCATCCAAAGCAGGGAAAGAGAGCCTGCAATCAAGAGGTCAGACAAATAATCATTTAATTCAAAGGATCGAATCAGGGCATAAAAAAGGATGGGTAAAAAAGGCAGCGTCATAAATGAATAATACATGCATAGGAAATACATGCTGCCTAATATAGCAGGGCAACTAACATAAAAAAATGCAAAAAAGACAGCAAGGTTGTAACTATTAGATGATAGTTTTCTCAGTATGAAATAAGTGATGAAGCCAGCTGACATTGCTGTAAAAAATACTGTGAAATGTTGAATATAGATTGAATCAAAAAGTCCAAAGGTGACAAGGTGCAGGAATTGGCCAAGTAATAAGTAATAAGGGGCTCGTATTAATGCATTGCCAAAAAAATCAAATACCCCTTGAGCCATATACACTGGAAAGATACCATGATTAAGCTGATCTATGGCGGAGGCGAGCATGCTATGGTATCGATGTGCATCGCCACTTCCTAAGTTTGTTCCCCATAAAAAAGGCCAATATACTGAGAAAATTAAGAAAAAAAGAACTAGTAAGCGATACCTCTCTTTGATAGTATCCTGTGCCAATTGGTCGATGATTTTCATGAATTAACCGTGATCTTAGATTTTGGGTGAATCATATAAGAAAAACAGATTTTTAGTAAATAAATTATATTGAAAAAATTTTAATTTATGATTCAGTTATAAGCTAATTTTTATTATCAACCAATCCTTGCTTTAAAACCATCGGATCGTGGAGTAACATACATGAGAGTAGCTGTCGTTGGATTATGGCATTTGGGTTCTGTCACCGCAGCATGCCTTGCTAATGCGGGCCATGATGTTATAGGATTTGATCCGGATCAAAAAACCATCGAATTTCTAAAACATGGTAAAGCTCCGGTTTTTGAACCTGGATTAGATGATTTGATTAACAAAGCCCAGCAGCTGAAAACCCTATTGTTTACGTCATGTAGAAGTAGCATTGCTGAGGCAGATATAGTTTGGATAACTTTTGATACCCCAGTTGATGATCAAGATATTGCTGATGTTAATGGGGGCATCAACGAAGTTACTCAGCTTTTTCCTTATTTAAAACAATCGGCATTGGTTCTAATTTCTTCTCAAGTTCCTGTTGGCACAACACGCCAATTGCTTCAACTTTGTGAAGAACAATATCCTAATCAAGACATTACATTTGCTTGTAGTCCTGAAAACCTTCGTTTAGGTAAGGCAATACAGGTATTTCAAGAGCCTGGGCGTGTTGTTGTCGGCCTTTCTTCAGAAGCAGATAAACCAAAAATTGCTACTTTATTTAAGCCTTTTTCTGAGAATTTAATTTGGATGTCAATTGAGTCTGCTGAAATGACAAAACATGCCATTAATGCATTCTTTGCCACCTCGGTTGTATTTATTAATGAACTGGCTATCTTGTGTGAACAGGTAGGCGCTGATGCACAAGCTGTTGAGCGTGGGCTTAAATCAGAAGATCGCATTGGGCCTAAGGCTTATTTACGTCCGGGCACGGCCATTGCGGGGGGGACATTGGCTCGGGATGTCAATTTTCTTACACAATTGAGCGAACAGCATGGTTTAAAAACCCCACTTTTCTCATCGATATTGGAAAGTAATCAATATCATAAGCAATGGTCATGCCGACGGGTGAGTGATGTGTTGCAAAATCTTCAAGGTAAAACAGTGACGGCCTTAGGATTAACTTATAAAATCGGTACCGATACACTACGTCGCTCAACGGCGATAGAAACTTGTACCTGGCTTCAAAATGAAGGGGTGAAGGTTGTTGCTTATGATCCCTTAGTAAAAAGTCTTCCTAGTCCACTGAATGAGATCATTGACTTGAAATCATCTTTATTAGAGGCGCTTGAGAATGCTGATGCACTGATTATTGCGACCGAGTGGCCAGAGTTCCTCGACATGACCGCTGATCAATTGCTTGCATCGATGAAGCAGCCACATGTCTTTGATGCGGGCGGATTTCTTAGTAAAACACTGGGCAATCATCAAAAAATTCATTATTACACGGTTGGGAGCAGACATGAAGCTAGCAGGCCGTAGTGCCATTATTACCGGTGCGAGCCAGGGTTTAGGATTTGAAATTGCACGTCAGTTTTTAGAGGCAGGGGCGAGCATTGCAATATGTGCTCGCGATGCTGAAAAATTATTGGAAGCATCGGTAGAACTTAAACCATTTGTAACAAATAACGCACAATTACTTGCTATTCCGGCTGATGTCTCTCAACCTCAACAAGTTGAACATTTAGTCAATACAGCACTTCTGGCATTTAGTAAGATTGATATTTTAGTTGCAAACGCAGGTGTCTATGGTCCTAAAGGCCCCATTGATGCAGTCGACTGGGATGAATGGTCAGCGGCCATCGATATTAATCTCAAAGGAACAGTGCTTCAGTGTGCTGCGGTTTTACCGCAGATGAGGAAACAACAATACGGGAAAATCATTATATTGTCAGGCGGTGGGGCCACTAAACCGTTACCCAATCTTAGCGCTTATGCTGCATCGAAGGCAGCTGTTGTGCGTTTTGCAGAAACCTTAGCGGAAGAAGTTAAGTCGTCTCATATTGATGTGAACACGATTGCACCTGGTGCATTGAATACGCGTTTATTAGATGAAATCCTTGAGTCGGGTCCTGAAAAAGTAGGCGAGGTTTTTTATGCCCAATCCCTCAAACAGAAAGAAATGGGCGGCACCTCACTTGATGTAGGCGCGAGCCTTTGTTTGTTTCTTGCAACGGGTGAAAGCGATGGCATTACGGGTCGCCTACTGAGTGCGTTATGGGATCCTTGGAAAACACTACCTTCAATGGGTGAGCGGCTTAAGGAAACAGATATTTATACATTACGCCGGATTATTCCAGAAGACCGCGGCCAGCATTGGGATGATATCAAATGAAAGTAGTCATTATTGGTTGTGGTCTCATTGGTCAAAAACGTGCAAAGACACTTGGCTCATGTGAGTTGGTGGCTTGTGTAGATGTGGTACAGGCGCGAGCTGAAAACTTAGCGCGGCTTTACCCAGGGTGCGTGGCCTTAACCGATTGGCGTGATGCGGTTGAGCGGCCTGATGTGAGCATGGTTATTATTTCCACTCTACATTCATCCCTTGCAGAAATCACCTATGGTGCTGTGAAACAAGGAAAACATGTCCTTGTTGAAAAACCCGGTGCTCGCAAAGCTTATGAATTGCTGCCTATTATTGAAGAAGCCAAGAAAACAGGCTCACTTGTTCGTGTTGGATTTAATCATCGCTATCATCGTTCTTTTCAAAAGGCTCGAGCCTTGGTCGATTCAGGTCAATTGGGTGAATTGATGTTTATTCGGGCACGTTATGGGCATGGTGGTCGAATTGGCTATGATAAAGAATGGCGAGCTCAACCTGAATTATCCGGTGGTGGCGAACTCATTGATCAAGGTCCTCATTTGATCGATCTCTCCCGTTGGTTTTTAGGTGATTTTACTGAAACCCAGGGCTTTGCTCATACTTATTATTGGGATATGCCCGTTGATGATAATGGGTTCCTCTTACTAAAAACACAAAAAAAACAAACTGCTTTTTTGCATGTATCTTGTACAGAATGGAAAAACCTTTTTTCAATGGAAATTTATGGAAAAAATGGGAAGCTTGAATTATCTGGTTTAGGTGGAAGTTACGGTGTTGAAAAACTAATGTGGTATAACATGTTGCCTGAAATGGGGCCGCCAGAAACACAATCATGGGAATATCCCATGGCAGATGACTCATGGTCAGTTGAAATGGCTGAATTTCTTGAGGATATCCGACTTAACCGCAGCCCATCACCAGGCCTTAGCGATGCGCATGCAGTATTAGACATTATTGAAACCATATACAAGGAGTCAGGTTATGATCATTGCGCGTAGCCCATTACGGATTACATTGGGTGGTGGGGGTACTGATTTACCCTCGTATTACCGTGATCATGAGGGGTTTTTAATTGCTGCAGCCATTGATAAATATGTTTACGTTAATGTCATGCGTCCATTTACCCCAGGTATCTATTTAAAATACTCAGAGTTAGAGCATGTCGACCAAATTGTTGATGTTAAACACCCAATTATTCGTGAGGTCTTACAATTATTAGGCTTTAGAACACCACAAGTTGAAATTACCACCTTGGCTGATATTCCAGCAGGAACCGGCTTAGGTTCTTCTGGAAGTTTTACAACAGCCTTACTAAAAGCCTTATTTACCCATCGTAAACGCCATTTACATCAAGAGGAGCTCGCAGAATTGGCTTGTTTCGTTGAAATGGAGAAGTTGGGTGAGCCGATTGGCAAGCAAGATCAATACATTGCAGCGATAGGTGGATTAACCTGCTTTAATTTTCATAAAGATGATAAAGTCACCGCTACCCCATTAGCGGTGTCAATGAAGACAATGTTTGATCTGGAAGACAATCTGCTGTTATTTTTCACTGGATTTTCTCGGAGAGCAGGAGATATTTTAAAAGAACAACAAGATAAATCCGAGCATCATGATGAGGAGATGTTAAAAAATCTACATTTTGTTAAAGAACTCGGGCTTCGCAGTAAAGAGGCCTTGGAAGCAGGGCAAACGCTTCTGTTTGGAGAACTAATGCATGAACATTGGGAGCATAAAAAGCGTCGCTCCGGTGGCATGAGTAATCCTCAAATTGATGAGTGGTATGAGTTAGGCATGAAAAATGGGGCTGTGGGTGGAAAATTAGTTGGTGCTGGTGGCGGTGGATTTTTGATGTTTATGGCGAGTGATTGTGATAAATTACGCGAAGCGATGCGCCATGCAGGCTTAGAAGAGGTCCGTTTTCGCTTTGATTTTGAAGGCGCTAAAGTTGTGATGTCGTCTTGATGTTTCCGGTTGCAATACTGGCAGGCGGTTTGGCGACACGCTTGCGGCCTATTACCAGCACAATCCCTAAATCTATGGTGATGGTGGCAGGGCGTCCGTTTATAGCTTGGCAGCTAGATTATTTGCGGCAGCAAGGGATTATTGATGTGATCATCTGTGCTGGTTATTTGGGCGAGCAGATTGAAGATTTTATTGGTAATGGTGCAGCGTATGGTCTGCATGTTGAATATTCATATGATGGCCCTGATTTGTTGGGTACTGGTGGCGCGTTAAAACAAGCCCTACCCTTATTGGGTGATGTTTTTTTTGTGTTTTATGGGGACTCTTATTTACCGATTAATTTTCGGGCGGTTGCTGATGAGTTTATGCGCCAGGGCAAGCCTGCCTTAATGACGGTGATAAGGAATAATAATCAGTGGGATAAAAGCAATGTATCATTTGATAATGGATTGCTGATTGAATATAACAAGCACAGTCCTAAACTGGAAATGGCTTATATTGACTATGGTTTGGGGCTGGTATCATCGAGAGTGCTATCTGAATGCTCTGGTAGTGAGCCCTTTGATTTAGCAGATGTCTATTGTCGGTTATCAAGTCAAGGTCAACTCGCGGGTTATGAAGTGTTTGAACGATTTTATGAGATTGGTTCCCACGAGGGATTAAAAGAGGCTGCAGACTATTTAGAATTAAGATCGTCAGGTGAAATGGATATCAATCCTACCCATGTTAATTTAGGAGAAACACATGAATGCAATTGAAGGATTAAATGTAAAGATTTTTGCAGATGGCGCTGACAAAGCCGGTATGTTGGAAATGAATGCCAAATCCTACATCAAAGGCCTGACAACTAATCCAACCTTGATGCGAAAAGCTGGCATTAATGATTACAAAGGGTTTGCGAAAGAGATTCTTGCAGAAATTAAAGATAAATCCATTTCATTTGAGGTTTTTTCTGATGAATTTGAGGATATGGAACGACAAGCTTTAGAAATTGCGAGCTGGGGTGAAAACGTTTATGTTAAGATTCCTGTTACCAATTCTCAGGGTGCTACGTCCTGTGGTTTGATTAAAAAATTAGCTGCAAAGAAAGTAAAAATGAACGTGACGGCTTTAATGACCTTAACTCAAGTGCGTGATGTCGTCGCATCATTAGATCCCCATGTTCCTAGCTATGTTTCTGTATTTGCAGGTCGAATGGCGGATACGGGCTTCGATCCGGTCCCCATGATGGCAGCGGCCGTTGAGGTGTTGAAGGCAGCACCAGCAGCCGAACTCATTTGGGCGAGCCCTCGTGAGTTGCTTAATATTTTTCAAGCCGATCAAATCGGTTGCCATATTATCACGGTAACGCATGATATTTTGAAAAAATTGTCGCTTGTAGGCTACGATTTGCCAACTTATTCATTGGATACTGTACGAATGTTTTATGATGATGCACTAACAGCAGGATTTAAATTATGAGTAAAATTGCTTTAATCACGGGGGTTACTGGCCAGGATGGTGCTTATCTGGCTGAGTTTTTATTGAATAAAGATTATGAAGTTCACGGGATTAAGCGTCGATCATCACTACTGAATACGGATCGCATTGATCATCTTTATCAAGATCCTCATGAAAAAGGCTTAAGATTTGCGCTGCATTATGGTGACATGACAGACTCTACAAGTCTTACACGAATTATTCAACAAGTGCAGCCAGATGAAATTTATAATTTAGCAGCACAATCACATGTGGCCGTATCATTTGAAGAACCGGAGTATACCGCTAATTCGGATGCGTTAGGCCCTTTACGTATCCTTGAGGCCCTTAGAATTTTAGGCCTGGAAAAGAAAACACGTTTTTATCAAGCATCAACGTCTGAGCTCTATGGTCAGATTGTCGAATCACCACAAAAAGAAACAACGCCCTTTTATCCGCGTAGTCCTTATGCTGTAGCTAAACTTTATGCCTATTGGATTACAGTCAATTATCGGGAAGCGTATGGGATGTTCGCTTGCAATGGCATTTTGTTTAATCACGAGTCACCGATTCGGGGTGAAACGTTTGTGACACGGAAAATTACCCGTGCTTTAGTACGCATTAAGTTAGGATTGCAGGATTGTCTTTATTTAGGCAATTTAGATGCCAAACGTGATTGGGGTCATGCGAAAGATTATGTTGAAATGCAATGGTTAATGCTCCAGCAAGAAATACCAGAGGATTTTGTGATAGCAACGGGCGTGCAATATAGTGTGAGGGATTTTGTGGAGGCTGCGGCACTGGCCGCCGGTGTTCAGATATCCTGGACAGGCGAGGGTTTAAAAGAAGTAGGGCTTGATCAGAATAAAAAGGTGATTGTACGAATTGATCCTCGGTATTTTCGTCCTACAGAGGTTGAATCATTATTAGGTGATGCAACAAAGGCGCGAGAAAAGCTTGGCTGGGAACCCAAAATCAGTTTTAAGGAATTAGTCACTGAGATGGTTCAAGAAGATATGAAGCTTGCTCGTAGAGATGAGTTGGTCAAGGAACATGGCTTTTTAGCTTACGATTATTATGAATAATACAATCACTAAACACTCAAAAATTTATGTCGCGGGCCATCGTGGCATGGTAGGCTCGGCGATTATTCGTCGATTGGAAGCTGGTGGTTATTTAAACATTATTACGCGAACACATTCAGAGCTAGATTTGATAAATCAGGCAGCAGTGGCTGAATTTTTTGATATAGAAAGGCCTGACTATGTATTTTTAGCAGCAGCGAAAGTAGGCGGTATTCATGCGAATAATACTTATCGCGCTGAATTTATTTATCAAAATTTAATGATAGAAGCCAATATTATTCATGCAGCTTGGTCGGCTGGGGTTCAGCGGTTATTATTTCTTGGCTCAAGTTGTATCTATCCGCGGGACTGTCCTCAACCGTTGAAAGAAGAATATTTATTAACAGGTACATTAGAGCAAACAAATGAGCCTTATGCGATAGCAAAGATCGCAGGGATTAAATTATGCGAAAGCTATAATCGACAGTATGGAACTAAATTCACCTCTGTAATGCCTACTAATCTTTATGGCCCGAATGATAATTACGATTTGAATAATAGCCATGTTTTGCCTGCATTAATTCGTAAAGCACATGA
Source organism: Legionellaceae bacterium (assembly GCA_947474165.1). Lineage (GTDB taxonomy): Bacteria > Pseudomonadota > Gammaproteobacteria > Legionellales > Legionellaceae > CANJHO01. The sequence goes on along the minus strand of CANJHO010000057.1, from coordinate 10,596 downwards.
AGCGAAACGTTGTGATGAACCGGCGCTTGTGATATGGGGATCAGGCCAACCTAGGCGTGAATTTTTATATGTAGATGATATGGCTGAGGCTTGTGTTTTTGTGATGGAGTCAAATATCGATGAAAACATCCTAAATATAGGTACAGGTGAGGATGTTACGATTCTTGAATTGACAGAGTTAGTCATAAAGGTTGTTGGTTATAAGGGAAAAATTGTGTTTGATCCTTCTAAACCCGATGGAACGCCTCGTAAGCTTTTGAATGTTGAGTTAATGGATCGATTGGGTTGGCATGCCAAAATTTCATTACATGATGGAATTGCGATGGCTTATGCTGATTTTTTAACACAATGCGTTCAATGAGGGTGCCATTAAAAATATGATATTAACTGATCCACTCATTACAATAGCGGTGCCTTCCTACAATCAAGGTCAATTCCTAGGAGACGCAATTGCCTCTATTTTTCAACAGGAACTTCCTGTTGAGGTATTTGTTGTAGATGGCGGTTCAACAGATAATTCGCTTGATATTATTCGATCCCATGAGCATCAGTTGGCCGGGTGGCGGAGTCATCCTGATGATGGTCAGGCTGCTGCTATTAATGAAGGGATTTTGCAGGGGACCGCGCCTTATGTTTGTTGGTTAAATAGCGATGATTTTCTCCTGCCTGGTGGATTAAAAAAACTCGTGAACGTACTAAAGAAAATTCCGATTTTACCAGCAGTTTATGGCCGCTCATGGTCTATGATTGAAGCATCAGGAAATAAATATCCAACTTGGGTAGAGCCTTTTAATGAAAACCGTTTGGCGCTGCGTTGCATTATTTCACAGCCAGCAACCTTAATTCGGAGGACTGCTTGGGAGGCAGTGGGTGGGCTTGACGCAACATTGAATATGGCCATGGATTATGACTTATGGTGGAAGCTATTCAAGCAGGGTTCTGCATTACAATTGGTTGATGATTTTATTGCAGTAAATCGTGAACATAAGGGCACTAAAACGAATACAAAACGCCAACAACATTATCAGGAAGCAATCGCTGTGGTTCGGAAATATCATGGACAGGTCCCTATAAAATGGTGGCTTGCACAACCTTATGCGGTGTGGTTTAAGTCGATTGTGAATTGGTTGGGTATTTAAGCGTCAATGCTCGCTGGCAAGCACAAAGTATCCATTCTTCCGTGGATAAACTTTGATCTTATCATGAATTAATGTAAGGGTTTTTACAAAAAAAATATATTTAATACATTGAAATTGACTTCATTCCGTTATTCCTCAGCAACTGTTTAAATTAATTTTTTACAAAAACATTGACGAGTTGAGCATTTTTTATATTAACCCCTCGTTGTTGTTTTTGGAAGATGGAAATGGAAGCATCGTGTATTAATGTACAAAGATTACGATGGCAATTGAAATATGAAAATGTGCAAGTTGGCCTTTAAACCAATGTCTTACAATGGTAGGATATGCAACATAATTTACTCGAGTATTTCGATTTTATAACAAGGGAAAAGCCTCATAACTCCGTCTGAAAATAAATGAAAAATAAATTGGATACCAAATGATCAATAAATCAAATAAAATAAAGGGATGTGAAGTTTGTGGTAATCTAGATTTAGTACCAGCGCTTAATTTAGGTCAACATCCTATGTGTGATGATCTGATTCTTATTGGCGAAGACCTAACATGTTATCAGTACCCTATAGAAATTGTATTTTGTAAGACCTGCATTACAGCGCATCAGCACTTTCAGGTACCAAAACGAGACCTATTTCCTAGCTCTTATCATTACCGATCTCGTTTTACTGCAGATGTATTAAATGGGATGAAAGAGTTGGTTTCATCATGCAAGGAAAAAACAGGCCCTATTGTCAGTAAAAAAATTTTAGATATTGGTTGTAATGATGGTAGTCTCCTGGACTTTTTTAAGCAGGAGGACGCTATTACCTTTGGTATTGAGCCCACTGATGCCTATATGGACGCCAAGGAGAAAGGTCATTTTGTATATAATTCTTTTCTTTCTGATAGACTGGCACATGAGATAGTTGCTCAGCATGGGAAAATGGATTTTATAACATTTACCAATGTTTTTGCACACATTGAAAACCTACAACAAGTTATTGCTTCACTTAAAATTTTAATGGGTCCAGAAACTATCATTGTGATTGAAAATCATTATCTAGGCGCTGTGTTGGATGGTAACCAATTTGATACTTTTTATCATGAACACCCAAGAACCTATAGTTTCACATCTTTTGAATATATCGCTGCTTCATTAGGCGTTCCTTTGTTCGCATTAGAGTTTCCTGCTCGGTATGGTGGTAATATTAGGGTGTTTTTTGGAAATAATACTTGCACCAATGCCGATCATATTGAGGATGAAATTGATCTAAATGAAGTGAGGACAAGAGAAAGTCACTTTATTGAACACATTTCGTTATTGAATAATAAAATAAATGTTTGGAAAAAAACCAAAGGACAATTTCTACATGAACAGTTTAAAAAGTATGGTAAGTTACGAGCCAAGGGTTTTCCTGGACGCGCCGCTATTCTAATTAAATTGTTGGGTCTAAATGAAGAGTTAATTGAGGCAGTCTATGAGAAGCCCGGTTCTTTGAAAATAGGTCACTATGTGCCAGGTACACGGATTCCAATTCGTTCTGATGAAGAGCTACTTACTTTAAGTAGTGACCCCCGTCCTCTGTTGAATTTGGCCTGGCATATTTCTAAAGAAATTCGTACTTATATGACGGAAAATGGATATAGTGGAGCGATTATAGATATTTTGACGCCTGAGGATTTTTTCCAATAAGGGGAAATAGTTGACAAAATTTTATGTTATTTAGAGGATCTTAATATTTATAGGATTTTTTTTGGTTCATCAGTCTTTGACTTAGTTAATAAATCAGAAAAACACAGTGTGTTATTTCGTACAGAGTGGATGGATATTATTCTTATGACATGATCTGCAAAAGCAATTTGCTCCTGTATGTTATGGGCTCGGTGATATTCACCTGCGGCAGCCAGATTGGGCAGAAACATGTCGATCAGTAAATTTCTGGTCATAGTATCTTGAGCCAAAAGAGGATTTATTTTCTCAAGCTGCTCCATTTGAGACCGATCTAACATTTGTGCTGCTTGAGCACTCAAATCAACCACATCTAAACAATTGCAAATATTTAATGGCCATGTGTCGAATAATTCTGGCTCCTTGATGGCATCAAAAAAACTAGTAAATACAGCCAATAGAGGACGATGTCCTCTCCATTTAATTTTAATTTTTTCCCCATGGATGCTCATTTGTCCTGGTTCCAAAGAAAAATTAAGTACCATCTCTCCATTATTCACAGATATTATTCGATCTCTTTGTGTTGATCTACGAGAAAGCGTAATTTTTATACGCTTAGTTAAGGTTCTAGCTTCAATTGAAATACATGAGTTTTTACAGTAAGCAACTGAGGAAATACTTAATGACTCCTTAGGTAATAAAACCCTTAACAAGGACCAACAATGCTGAAAGCTGTCTTGAATCAATGGGGTATATACATCTCCAATTTTTTTTTCACCGTACCGTGTTTCATAAAATGAATCCTGCCAAACAATATCGATTGTATGAACCAAAATACTGTTTACGTAGGTGTTAAAGTCATGCAAATAACTAGCGTATGTGAACTCAAAATTTACACCGGCAACAATGCTTAGTTGCTTGCTTAAATATATTAATTCGCGGGCTTCTGTAGGGGTAAAACAGAATGGTTTTTCCGATAGTACGGGAATTTTTCTAAGAAGAATTTCTTTTAAATATTGACTATGAGAATAGGAAGATGTTGCAACAATTGCTGCCTGTGGTTTAAGATCCCAAACCTGATCTTTATCTTGGATGATCTTAACCATGGTTATATTTTGACTTTTTAGCCAAGCAACATTTTGTGTATAATTATTTTTAGTAACCCATATTATAGATTCTAGCTGTGGGAATCCTTCAAGCAAAACATTAAGCAATACTCGTGACCATCGTCCACCTCCAAAAAGGCAAATAGTATTCATAAAATGCAGGTGCTCATATAAGTTATAGTTTTAAATAAGGAAGTGCGCAACAATGTAATATGGTAGTTTGGATCTGGGTTTAAAATGCCGACGATTTCTACTTCCTTCGTTGATGGCAACGTTTATTTAGGATAAGATACATTACTATTTTTCTGAAAACAAGCGGCCCGCAGTGTTTAACACATCTAATGAATAAATTTAATAATAAAAAAAATAATAATAGCCTCCCTGCTGTTAAGTGCCTTATATCAGTTGTGATTCCAGTTTTTAATGAGGAAGGTAATATAGAGCCCGTCTATGAAGCAGTAAAAAATGTTTTTGAGAATGAGCTATCTAATATTTATAACTTTGAGATTGTTTTTACTGATAACCATAGTATAGACATGACTTATCAAGAATTACAGGAAGTAGCAAAAAGGGATGCGCGTGTTCGCATTGCAAGGTTTACTCGCAACTTCGGTTTTAATAAATCGTTGTTAACCGGCTATCGGTTGGCCAAAGGAGATGCGGCAATTCAATTGGATTGTGACTTACAAGATTCGCCTTCTCTTTTTAAAACGATGTTACACTATTGGGAATTAGGGCACGATGTGGTTGTCGGGAGTCGAAATAAACGCGTAGAAAATTTTATCCTTCAAGGTGCCCGAAGGATATTTTATCGGTTTCTCAGTAGTATCTCAGAAGATAATTTGGTGATTGATGGCGGAGATTTTCGTTTGGTAGATAGCTCCATTCTTGACAAATTACGTAATTTTCATGATACCAGCCCATATGTTAGAGGATTGATATCTACGTTAGCAACCAAACAGATAACTTTCCCATATGAGCGTCAATCCAGAAAACATGGTAAGAGTAAATTTCCTATTATTCGTTTATTTGGGTTGGCTATTGATGGTATTGTTAGTCATTCAATTGTACCCTTGCGTGTGGCATCTATTACCGGATTTTTTGTTGCAATGACCACTTTTTTATTAATAATATTTTACCTAAGTGGAAAAATATTTTTTAATAGGAGTTGGCCATCAGGCTTTGCAACGGAGGTTGTATTAATATTATTTTGTATTGCTTTAAATGCTATTTTTTTAGGTATTATAGGAGAGTATATGGGGCGCATTTATAAGCAATTACGTTATCATCCGCTGACTGTAATTGAGAGTGAAATTAATATTTAAAGCGCTAGGGATGGTTATATGTCTAAGAAAAAAAATCCACAAATATTAAAGCAGGTAGTTGAATTTGACCAGTATCGTGATACCTATACGGGTCAAATTAATAAATCCATAGAATTTTCTGGACAATCTCATGATTTTTTTACTAAAGTTAAAGCAGAATATTTGGCGACCATATTGGGGTCTAAAAAATATTTTAATAATGAAATAGATGCATTAGACGTTGGCTGTGGCCATGGTTTAATTCATCCCTACCTTTTAGCTCAAGATAGTATTAAATTGAAAATATCTGGAGTAGATATAGCTTCTTCTGTAGTTGATCTTGCTCGCACTAAAAATCCAGAAGTTGCCTATGAATCTTATGATGGTATGAAGTTACCTTATGCTGAAAATACATTTGATATTGCTTTTGCTATTTGTGTTATGCATCATGTACCGTCGCAACAGTGGAGTAATTTTTTACAAGAAATGAAGCGGGTAGTTAAATCAAATGGTTTGGTGGTGATTTTTGAACATAATCCTGTAAATCCTATAACTCTTAAAATAGTTAAAGACTGTCCTCTTGATAAAGATGCAATATTAATAAAGAGTGGCTTAATGGCGATGATGATGCAACAAGCTGGTTTAACGCTGGTTGAAAGAAAATATATTTTATTTACACCATTTGATAAATCTTTTTTTCGTAAGTTGGATCGAAAACTTGGTTGGCTTCCACTTGGTGCTCAATATTATACACTTGCAAGAAAATCCGTGTGAGGGTGTAAAACAAGCGAGTAAAGGCGGGTTATAAGGCAATGGATTATACGTCAATCTTTGTTGTATTAACGAAGATCCTGGTTATTATTTTACCTGCAAATAACTTCAACAATATGCACTGTATAAATATATGACATATTGTTGAAGTTATTTAATGATGCAGGACACATCATGGCTGAGGTGCCTCTCTCTAACTTGATGATCAGTAATAAACTCTTCAAGCGTTTGAAATGGAAAATTCCTTAGCGGGTTGTGTAATTTTTGAGGTTTTCAGCTGATGAGACATTTAATTTTCATTTTTTTGATCGGTTGCTACGCTAAATTTTTTTTATATGTAACGCATGCTTGGTGGAACCACCTAATTAGCAGGAAGTTAGTAATTATAGAAATTTTATTACTACTTTTTTTAACTATATCTGCTAAAAAAATATTATTTGGTTCATGTGCTGGTAGTTGGTCGATGTTTAAAGACTCGCTCAAAAGATTTTTACTGTATTGCGTTGCCGAATGGAACAATAGCGTAAGAACTCATTTTTCTACTATAGAAAAACCCCTGTGTGTTTCTATAGGAGCTGCCCTTTTCATTGCTGCTGGAACGTATTGTTTAATTCCATATACTCCATTTGGTTTGCAAGAATTCATCCCAGAGCAAATTAGTTTGTATAGCATGGTCGATTCATTTCCGCAACGAATTGCATACCAGGTTTTTCTAGCTATTATTATAATATCTGCTTTGTATTTTGGATTGTTCCAAAAAAAGTTTGGCAGTCCTAATATCATAACAGCACGCTGGTCTACAATACTTGGGGTTTTAGTGCTGATTGCAGCAATATTGAGCTTTAGATCTGCTCAACTTGATATTAGAGCAGAAACCCTTCTTATCGTTACAATCGTGATTGCTTTCATGGCGTATTCTGCAAAATTACCTTGGTTTGCTTGGGTTTTTATAACTATCCTAGTCACGAGCACCATGCTTTTTGGATGGCTACATACTCCAGAGCCTCCGCCTCCTTTTTCGTTTTTGAAATGGGCTGACCAACACTATGATTCTTTTTTATACCGTGGCCGACAACTTGCCGCAGGCCACCTATTTTCTGCGAACGCCCCTGCACTTTACAGCATGCTTTGGACTACTTCGATTGGTATATTTTCGAAAAAATATCAGCCTCCCACATTTGCAGATTTGATTCGATTTGTTCAGGTAGGGCAACTGCTTTGTTTCTCCGCATTCATGTTGGCAGCGTTGCTTCGAACACGTGGCCAAAGTAATAATACCCGCGCCGTGGTTTTAACATTTTTTACTGTTGCTGTTCTTCCTTGGCTTAGCATTGATAGCGCCTCTACCTGGCTACCTACACAGTCAGGGCTTCGTTTTTTATTTTTTCCTATTGCTATCTGTACCGTATTTATAATAGAGCGAATGTCAGCAATTCGAGCAGGGGCTTTTGCTGGTTTGATTGCAGGGTTAGCGCTGATTGCCAACTTTGAAACCGGTGTTGCTGTAACGGCTGGCTTAGGTGTGGCATGGTTGGTGAAAATACGGAGCGCATTTCCACGAATTTGGCTCACCTCTGCCGTGATCGGGGTTGCAGCCATTTTAGGGTGTTATTTTACGCTTGATTTAACATACCACTATTTTTTCGGAGCATCGATACTTCCAGATGGAATAGATTCCTTATTTAAAAGACTTACCGAGACAGGGAAATTCGGTGGTCTTAAGCTGCCTTTTCGCTCTATTGTAATTGTTATATTAGCTCATGCTAGTTATATTTTCATACAATCATTTCGTGCCTTGTTTAATCACCATGTAGTCGCTCCCAATGCAGTCACAAGTGCAATTGTAACAATGCTTTTAGTATGGATGCCCTATTATGTCAATCGTCCTGATGATTGGAATCTATGGTCTTTTATTGCTTTATACAGTCTTTTGCTTATACCCTCGTTTACAGGTGGGAAAAAGGACATACTGCCGTTTATTGTTTTAGCGTTGATCGTACTTCCCATTCCGGTCAGACATTTGACATACAATGCTATCGAACAACTGAATTATTTCCAGTCGCAGTCTGACAATAAGCAAGTTTGCGCAGGTGGTCTTATATTATCAAAGGATTTTTGCGCACATATACAGAAGCGTGCTAAAACTCTCCAGTATTTTTCATCACAAGGTTCTGTTGAATGGTCAACTTCTCTACCTATCCTTACCGATCAAACTACCAAGATATCAAGCAATTTTTGGACAGGGAATCTCCTGGCGTTCACTTTTACACCTAGTCAGTTTAAAGAACTTGTAAAAAAAATTAAGAAAATTAGGCCCGATTTGATATTGTTTGACGATCCAGATGATCCGTTTATTCTTCCCAGACCTTCAGAAACTTCATTTGACCGTAAGCTTTACGAGTCTTTGCACAATGATTATTGTAAGCCACAATTACAAGGAGGATGGCTTGTTGCACATCGAAAGCGAAGTGGAAGTTGTGAGCCATTAAAAATGACATTAATTAAAGAAAAGGGGTAACATAATTATGATGAACATTGTTCGGAGCTCCTTCTTAACTAACTAGATGAACAAGGGGTTTTTAAAACCGCTTAATCAATCTTATAGAAAGCTAGAGTATTTTTATCACCTAAGAGGGTATTTTCATCAATTAGACGTCGAAATTACTTTTTACTTGATTTCGATGTCCAACAAATTTGTGATTAAAATGAAAAAAAGATGGAGTTTAGTAGTTATCTGATGTAATTTACATTTTTATTAATATGATTCTCTAGAATGATTAAAACTAATAGCAGTCCCGCTTGCCCATTTTGTTCTTCTCAAAGTGAATATTATCTTGGTGCTCCAGATTATAATAGGAAAGTCTCTAGGGTTATTTTTAAAATTTCAAAATGCCTTAATTGTGAGTTGATGTTTGTTTCAAATCCACCTGAGGATCTAGGAAGTTACTATATAACTGATTATCACTATATCCCAGCGAATGAAGCAGAGTTGGAGCCGCTTTTAGAGACAGAAAAATTTAAGATTGATTTAGTAACGCAATTTCAAAAACAGGGATCACTCCTCGAAATTGGGCCGGGAACCGGAATGTTTTGTCAATTGTCTCGAAGAGCTGGATTTGATGTCTCAGCAATTGAAATGGATGATAAGTGTGTTGATTTTTTAAGGGACACATTAAATATTAGAGTAACGCAATCTAGCGATCCAGCAAAAACCCTGCGTGATCAAGCTCGCGCTTATGACGTGATTTGTCTTTGGCATTCGGTAGAACATCTTTATGCTCCTTGGGAGACACTTGATGAAGCCGTGAATTGCCTTTCTCCTAATGGAATTCTTGTTATTGCAGCGCCTAATCCTAATGCATGGCAGGCAAAAATGTTAGGTAAGCGTTGGCCACATCATGATCTTCCACGTCATTTATATGCGATGAGCATTCCATGGATGCTTGCATATGCTGCTAAAAAACAGCTGAGCATTGAACTCAGTACAACTTGTGATGAGGGTAGTTTATTTTGGAATAGATTTACATGGGCGATGTTACTTCAAAAGTTAGTACCCGGTTATTTTTTGCGACAACGATTTTGGAATTTAGGAATGCAATTAGGACGACTCTTGCAATTCTGGGAGGGACGTGAAGGGAAGGGTGCGACCTATACTATCATATTAAAGCGTCTTTAAAATTAATAACATATATCATAAAAGAATAGGATTGTGATGAAATTTTCTGTTTTAATACCAAGTCGAAATCGATTGCAATATTTGCGTTATGCTGTTGAATCTGTATTGCAACAAGAGTATGAAAATTGGGAAATTATAATTTCTGATAATGATTCTGAGGAGGATTATAATGGATTTGTTAACTCTTTCTCTGACGCTAGAATTAAATATTATAGAACTCCAACATTTTGTGCAGTCACGGATAATTGGAATAATGCTCTGGAAAAAAGTTCTGGGGACTATGTAATAATGTTAGGTGATGATGACTGTTTATTAAAAGATTATTTCAAGATATGCAGAGAGCTAATAGCTACTTATAGCCAACCAGATTTAATATATCATAGTGCCTATCAGTATATTTACCCAAATGTTATGGAATACTGTAAAGAGGGGCGCTTAGAGGCGCATCCTTATGCTTCTTTTTTAGTGGAAAATAAGGTTCCTTTTTTTCTTGATAGAGAAAAGGCCCAGCTTCTCGCAAGAAAAATTATGGGATTCAATGTCGTTGTTAATTTTAATGCTCAACACTCTTTATTAAGTCGGGAATATATTAACACGACAAAAAAACATGGGAATTTCTATCAATCACCTTACCCCGATTATTACGCAACAACAGTATCTTTTATTCAGGCAGATCGTATTCTTGTTATGCCAAAACGGATGACGGTTATCGGCGTAACTCCAAAATCTTTTGGATATCTTTATTTTAATAATCAAGAAAAATTAGGAATAGAGTTTTTAAAAAATTCACCTGATTCGAATTTAAGCCAAAAATTGGAGCGCTTAATTCTACCAGGAACAAATATGAATACATCTTGGCTTTATGCAATGGCGCTTATTAAGTTTAACTATGGTGAAGTGTTCAATTTAAAAATAAATTATAAAAAATATAGAATGCTGCAATTATTTCATC
>CANJHO010000056.1 GCA_947474165.1 Legionellaceae bacterium | reverse complement strand
TGTGCGTCCATACTGCGCGCGGTCATAAACTGTGGTTTTTTGGCAATGTTATTTTTGCCATGGCGCGTTTTTTGAAACGAAGCGTAATAGTTATTCTATTACCGAGTTTCAAAAAGTGCGCCATGGCAAAAATAACAAGACAAAAACCGTAGTTTATGACCGCGCGCAGTATAAATAGTCTCCTGAATCCTTAGGGCCACTGTCGTCAGGGAAGGCAAACCAAGGACATGACATAATGAAGAAAATTAATCCATCACACCATGCCTGTGCTATTTGCGAAAAATCTTTTCCAGTTGATAACCTAGTATCAGGAAAGATGGTATGTAAAAAAATTGCCGATGAAATTAAGCAAACCTCTCCTGCTTGGAGCGTGGAAGACTATATTTGCCACGCTGATTTGGCGCTAATGCGTTCACGTTATGTACATTCTCTATTGCTGGCTGAAAAAGGTGAGCTAACAACACTAGAACATGCCGTATTGGGTAGTTTAAATGATCAATCTTTATTGGCCACTAGTCTTGAAACAGCATCAGAACAAACTTGGACAATGGCTGAGCGATTATCTGATAAGCTTGCAAATTTTGGAGGCAGTTGGTGGTTTTTAATTTGTTTTGGTTTGTTTCTGACAAGTTGGATATTGATTAATTCATTAGTCTATTGGTTAAGGCCAACTGATCCATATCCCTTTATTTTTCTTAATTTGATTTTATCTTGTCTCACAGCAATTCAGGCCCCGATCATCATGATGAGTCAAAATCGACAGGAAGTAAAAGATCGCTTGCGCTCACAACATGATTATCAAATTAATTTAAAGGCTGAATTAGAAATCCGCAATTTACATGATAAAATGGATCACTTATTATTGCATCAATGGGAAAAAATGGTGCAAATACAAGAAATTCAACTTGAAATTTTAACCGAACTTTCTCATCAACGGGGGGCAGTAGTTATGAAAAAAACTCAGTGACTGTGCTGGCACAGGCCATGGTGTCTTTGTAACCTAAGTCGATTAATTCACGGGTAAATTCTTTTTCGAACAGTAAAAAGCTCAAAAAATCGCCGGAATGGCTTTGGGCCCCTAACACGTTGAGCAGTCTACGCAGTAGGCCTGGCATCGCAGGGTATTGTGCTTGCGCCATTTCAGCCACGTTGACACTGGGTCTTAGGTGGAGTGTTTCAATTGGACGCCAGGGTGAACGGCGTTTTTTCCAGATGGACAATAGTTCCGTAATATCATTCATTCGGTTGACCATTTCAATATCACGGTCTAAGTTGTCAAGAAACAAACCATTGAGCATGTTGCCCAGTATGTGCGCAAAGCCAATCTCACCATTTCTGAGGTGTTCATTTTCTGGGAAATTGGGCAATTGACGGGTCCCTAAAATTAGAATTTTTTCAACATTAAAGCGAACCGCGCCACGCAAAGGGGCAACCAGCCCAATCACCCCGTCACCATAATGAAAGCCATCAATTTTAACGGGTGGGAAAAATAGGGGCAGGGCACTAGAGGCAAGAACGTGCTCTTTGGTTATCTCTACACGTTGACTGATATGGCGAGGGTAGTTCCAATCTTCAAACGTGGGATGAGCATGTTGATAAAATGAAATGGTTTGTTGCGTCTCATAGCAATTACAAACAATTTCCATGGTTTCTAACTGATTGCTTGCAATGTTGGCTTTAATTTTTTCAAAATCAATGTGATCACTGATAAAGTGGTGCAAGGGGGTCGTGTCCAGTAAGTATCCTGATTGGCCTTGCTTGACAACCAAATTGCTAATGTTGCGAAAAACAGATTTACCCAATTGGTAGTTGCTGGTGTTAAAAATCTGGTCGCAGTGGATGTTCGCCCACAAGGCCTCAAGTTTTTCAATGCCTACTGCAAAGTCATCAGCATGCTGGGCAATAATGGCGGCATTAATACAGCCAATGCTCACACCGCTTACCATGGTAAATGGCAGTGCTTTCACTTGTAATATGTGATGGATGGCTTTTAATACACCTGCTTGGTAGGCACCACGTGCACCACCGCCGGCAAGATAAAGGGCTATTTTCGCCATGATTAATCATTATTTTTAAAGTATGATACTTGGAAATATAGTTGACAGGTGGGTACTATGGCAAGCTTAAAGCAGGGTTTATTTCGTGAACAACCCAGAGCGTTCTATATGGTGTTCATGTTGGAGATTTGGGAGCGCTTTGGATTTTATACGGTACAAGGGATACTGACCCTGTATTTCATCCGGTTTCTAGGGTTTGATGAGGATGCTGCATATTATACGTTTGGTGCTTTTTCCGCGCTGCTTTATGGCATGGTCGCCTTAGGCGGTTATCTTGGTGATAATATTCTGGGTACAAAACGAACCATCGTTTTAGGGTTAATTGTTCTTGCAGCGGGTTATTTGTCCTTGGCATGGGTTGATAAACAGCACGTTTTTTTTGCCTTGGGATTGATTTGTGTGGGTAATGGCCTGTTTAAGGCGAATCCTGCAAGCTTGCTTTCAAAATGTTATGAAGAGGGTGATCTCCGCTTGCACGGGGCCTTCACTTTGTACTATATGGCGATTAATTTGGGTTCAATCGTTGCTTTATTTGTAGGGCCGGCATTGTCCAGTCGTTTTGGGTATCCTTATGCTTATCTCACTAGTTTTATTGGGATATTGCTAGGACTCGCCAATTATTTCTTTCAGAGGAAACACGTTGCGGGCGTTAATACGCGGGCGGACAAACAAGTGATTCATCTGTGGCTTTGGGGCCTCGTGGTGATGGGGATTGTTTTGGTCACGATGGCGGCGGGCTTTCTTTTGCAACATGTGATGCTTGCAAAATATTTGGTGTGGTCGATAGCGGTGGGTGTGGTCGGGACCTATTTATTTTTTATGAGCCGAGAGGAAAGCTTTTCACGCATGCGGATGCTGCTTGCATTGATTCTGATGTTGGAGGCGGTTGTGTTTTTCACATTGTATCAACAAATGCCAACTTCATTGAATCTATTTGCTGTGAATAATGTGAGAAACATGTTGTTTGGAATAACGATTAATCCTCAAAGTTTTCAGGCTCTAAACCCGATATGGATTGTCTTGATGAGCCCTTTACTAGCCCTCATTTATGCAAAATTGAATGAACGGGGTTTTTTTGTGCGGGTCCCTTATAAATTTGCGCTAGGAATGACCTGTTGTGGTTTGAGTTTTTCCTTATTATATTTTTCGCGCTACTGTCACGATGCGAATGGCATGGTTTCTTCATTGTGGCTTGTCACCAGTTATTTATTTCAAAGTTTGGGTGAATTATTGGTCTCGGCCCTGGGTGTGGCGATGGTGGCAGAGCTCGTGCCACCAAAAATGTCAGGGTTTGTGATGGGGATGTGGTATTTAACCTCCTCTGTGGCAGGCTTTATTGGTGCATCAGTCGCCTCATTGACGGCATTGCCCAGCGATATTCAGCCGGGTGTTGAATCATTGATGGTCTATACCCATGTGTTTCTTTGCATAGGCTTAATTACCTTAAGCCTCGCCCTGTTCTTGTGGTTTATTTCACCTCGTTTAAGTCGGATGATGGGACCAAAGCATGGTTGAATTGGTACAGATCAGTTCACATTCAAGGGCCGTTATCATCCATCTACACGAAAAGCTCACTAAAAAAGTAGCCTGCGGTGAGTTGAGGCAGCCTTTGGATTCAGATTTGTTTGTATGGCTTCAACAAACAAAGAAAAAAACGGCGTTCGATTGTACTGAATTGCTTGATTGGCTCTCGGAACGTCTGCTTGTTGATAAAGGGGAACGCTTTCTGTTGGAGTCTTTACGTACAGAATTACTGAAGGATTTACGTCATTCGTTCCCTAATATTGGACCGCGTTCGGTTGAAAAAGAGCCCGAGCCCCATGAGACCTTATTCAAATTTTTAACCTTCGTTGGCACCACGGTCGCCATGTGTGATGGCTTTGATGGGATAGCCTCCCTGTTCGGTTTATTTCCAAATGTTTCTAGTTTAGTGATATTGGGTGTGGGGATTATTTTTGCAGCCTTTTCTGTGATTGTTTTTCGTGGATTTGATTTGGTGGCTATCTCTAAAAATCTTGATGTGGAGATCCAAGGCTCTCGACAGTTGATTGATGTATTGTTGGAGCAAATTAATGAAATTGAGAAATTGAAGGTCCTGATTTTTCAGTCTATTTCCAAAAAATCAGATAAAAATCTACGCAAGGTTTTTAAAAAAATGGCGGGCATGCTGATCATTCGCTTTGATGTCTTAGATGAAGCAAGAGCTGATTATGCACGTCAGTTGAAGGCCCCTTTTTTGATGATCACGAAGGCCGTGACTGCTGCCATTGCAGGGATCCTTTTTTTTAGTAGTGGATTTTTTTCAGGGCAGACCCTTGCGCTAGTGGTCGCAAGTTTATTTAGCACCTCAGCAAGCATTGTATTTTGGCCGGTTCTTATTACAAGTCTTACGGTAGGCATTGCAGCTCTCGGTATATATTATTATGTACAGTCACCTGGCCTTAAAAATTTAGTGGGTAGTTTTTTCAAGGTTGATGAGGACAAAATCAATGCATTTGCGGGGGTTGATCGGGTTTTGGAACAGCGCAAGGACTTGGTTTTGCTTCAAGTAGGAATTGATCATGTTGACGAATTGCATCAACAAATCACAGGTTTAAGGCGATTGAATCAGGTGAATTGCCAAGAATCTGTTGGAAAAGGTCTTCCGACTCACATTGACTCAGGCGGGATGCGTCTGGGTAGGTCCCAGCATTTCTTTCATCAGCGCTCACGCTCTTTAGATGAGCGCAGTTGTTATTATTTTACAAAACCTGGAATGCCCTCATCAGATTCCCAAGATCCCTTTGACGAAAGGGATGGTGATCTTTCGTTGTGCAATCAGTGAGGCATCATCCAATCGGTTGAGTAGGGCGTTCAGATCATGCATATTGCGGGCGCAACGCTTTAGTAAAAATTGACCGACAGGGGTTGGTAAATCAAAGCCTCGTTTGTGGGCATGCAGTTTCAGGGTATTAATTTTTTCAAGATCATTTAACTCATGGAGTTGTAGCACCAGTCCCCAACTGAGGCGCGAGCGCAGATCCGGTAGGCGAAGGGAGGATAGGGCAGGAGGGCCGTTGCCCGTGATAATTAAGGTGGTTTGTTCATTATCACGGACGCGATTGTATAAATGAAACAGCGCTTCTTCCCAGGCGCTGTTCATAGCGATTGCATCAATATCATCAATAGCAATCAATGTTTGCTCCTCGATGCCATCAAGAATGTCTGGCCCCCACTCGTTGAGGAGTTGCAATGGTAAATAAATGGCTGAGGTATTTCCACTCACCGCTTGGCAACAAGCTTGTAAAAGATGCGATTTTCCAGAACCATGGGGCCCCCATAGATAAATAAGGCGCTCCCCAATGCCAGCCAGCGTTTGTTCTAATTGTTGGTGTAGTAGGGCATTGTTTCCCCAACAAAAGTCAGCAAGGGTTGCTTCATCATTTAATTTGATGGCCAGGGCCAGTTGTCGATTCATTTGATGTGTTGGGTCTTCGTGAAGGCTCTCTGTCCCCATGTCCATACGTAATCGACGTAGGTGATGGTGGTCGTTAGGGCGGTTAGCAGGATTAAAGCCTCAAGGAGGTAGGGGGCAAATTTAAAAAAAGCCAATTCGAATAAGCACAAAGTTAATAAGGCCAACTGAAATACGGTGTTAATTTTACTTAACATGGTTGGCTTGAAGTCCAGTTTACGTTGAATAAACCAATACCATCCCACCACACCGAAGGAAATGGTTAAATCGCGTGAAAAGACCAAAAGCACGAGCCACCAAGGTAACATGCCGAGGAGGGCTAAAGAAATAAAGCTTGCCGCAATGAGCAGTTTATCAGCAAGGGGATCAGTAAACGATCCAAATAAACTCTGCCAGTGAAAATGTCGAGCCAGCCAGCCGTCGAGGCCATCTGTAAAGCCCGCTAGAATAAAAATGTAGAACGCATTAATGTATTCATGTTGGTAGAGAAACACCAAAAATGGTGCAATCAAAAACAAGCGAATCAGTGTTAACGCGTTAGGTATATGTCTTAGAATCATAGGATTAAATAGTAATTCATTACACCCTCTTTTCAAGGATTGAGCCATAAATAACGATCGCTTTCAATTCTTATTTATGGCTCAATCCTAACAATCTGGCTGAGGCATTAAGTTTGGCGCAGTGATAGCCAGTGTATACAATCCTATCGCTGCTGTCACGCAGTAGCGTTAAGCGAATCAATCACTTCTGGTGGCGGTTGCGTTAAATCTTCCCGAACCGGTTCTAAAACGGCATCATTGGCCGAATGATCTCTTAAGCTAGGGCTTTGCGGGCGGTTACTTCTGCCATTGAGTGGGGTATGTGTTTCCAACGACACATCCATGGGTGTGTGCATGACTTCCTCCATAGAAGGGTCTAAAAGTGAAACCCTTTCAGTTTCTCCTCTCCCTGTCCGCGGGAGGGAGGCGCCTTCAGTGCGGTGGACAGATTTTTGCAGTGAGATTCCCTGTTGCGCACTGGGCAGTGTGCCAGGCAAGAAAAATGACTGGCTTGGGGCGGTCATTGCAGAAGCGATTCTGCTAGACGATGGCCTGGTGTTTTGGGCTAAGGAAAGCGGTTGTGGCACTGTTGAATTTTTAGCTTTTTTTGTATTGAAAAATTGAGCGTATTCCTCTCGTCCAACCTCACTCTCACTGGGTGATGGGGTTGGGTTGAGTGTATCTTCAGAGGGTTCTACGTCGTGCAAGACACTAGCTACACGACGAAGGTCTTTCGCTAATTTCGAAATGAGTTGTTTTTGCAATAGAAGTTTATTTTCACGACTTGAAAGTTCAGTGGCTTTTAGATCAAGCAATTCTTTTTGTTCTTGAAGCTGGCGTTCACCTTGTTTAATTTTTTTGTCCGTGGCGTGTAGTTGTTGTGTTGTTTTTTCAACCCAACGCTTATTCTCCTGGACTCCTTGTTCAAACACCTGTTGTTCTCTTTTAAATATCCTCTGTTTAAGGAGTAATTTTTCCTGATCGTCTTGGTTAGCCGGACTTAGGGCTGCACTACGGAGGGTTGTAATGGCATCAATGCTTGTTTGTAACGCATGATTGGCATGCTCTCCAATACGGTTAGTAAGGGACTGCTCAGCGAGAGCGATTAAAAAGTTAAACGACATGAAGCAAGCAGAGACAACATAACTCAGCGGAAATGAATACCAAATGCCAACAGAAAGGGTGGTCAATAGTGCGGTGGCAATCTTAACCCAGGCGGACCGTTTGTCACGCACATGAAAACTCATTTCGCGTTCATATTGGGCGCGAACTTCCCAAGGGGCTTCGGCAATGGGCGGCGTAGGAATAAGCGATTCAAGCGCTGATGTACTTTTCCATAAATTAAAGCTTCCCTGAAAGAAATTAGTGGCAGCACTTGCCACAAAGAGGCTGATGGCCGCAAGGGTTGCCGTGCCTCCTGCAAAAAAACAGATAATATAGGCACTGATGGTGAGGGTGGCGGCTAAGGTTTGAAATAGAAATAAGTTTAATTTTTCTGTGTTTGTTTTTTTGTAGCTGGTCAGTGTTTGATACCAGTCCCACGTTAACATGAGTCCATTGAGGATAGCTGCGAGTAAATGAAAATTACGGAGTAACGAAAATGTCTTACTGATCCATTGAATAACAAGGGGAAATGTTTTGACAAACCAGGCCCCTATGGCTTCAATGGTGTCACTTTTAATGTAGGCTACCCCCCCCACACCCGCACTGATGAGCGCACCCATTAAAAAAATGAGGGTCCAATCGGTGTTCGGTTTTGTATTGGCAATCATGTCTAGAAGACTTTCTAAATGACGATCCCCCTGGGAAAATAGGCCCCTTAGTAATTCATGTAGATTATTATAGTTAGACAGCAGATCGTCATAGGGGCCTTGTCGATTACGGCTGCCCAGTATCGCTGGGATAAATGGATTGCTGAGGGCTGCGACAGAGCTTGGGGTCCTTAATGGAATTAACTCATAGAGTGCCTTACACCCCAGTTTAGATTTACTGGATTCTTTTTGTAAGCGAAGCTGAATGAGATCGAGCGCCTCCCCCTGCAGGTAATCTAAAACTATTTTTTTTAATCTACTGATATGAAGTTCTGTGAGTTCTTTTGCCATTTAATTGTGCTTAGACATTATTTGTGGTGCTAACATATCAAAAAAAATTCGATGTTGCACGGGCTATTTTTTATTTTTTAGGTGCTTTGGGTTCATTAACCCGCAATTCAAGCCAAAGGGCATTGAGTATGGCAAAAGTACAAGCCAGGCCTGTGCCTAGGATCCAAGAAAAATACCACATTGTATGTACTCCTTAATAGGCTGTATCGGGATGATCATGAATCGTTTTTTCTGTTATTTTACCGCGGAGCACGCGATAAACCCAAGTGGTATAGATTAAAATAAGGGGTAAAAATACCAAAGTCACAGCAAGCATGATCATTAACGTTAATTGACTGGATGAGCTATCCCAGACCATTAAACTTTGTTCTGGGTGGGTTGACGAGGGTAAAATAAAAGGAAACATGCTGATCCCGACCGTGGCAATGATGGAAAATAGGCTTGCAGCACTACATAAAAAAGCAATTCGGGGATGTTTGGCCCATGCGAAGGCTAAAAAAGCACCCAGGAGCCCTATCATGGGGACCAGACTCGCTATGGGCATTGACTCATAATTTGAAAACCAAGCTGGCGCACTGCGAATCACACTTTTATACAGTGGATTTGAGGGGCCACCATGATTCATGGTGCCGCTTAGACTGTAACCTTCAACCCCCAGATAGAGCCATATACCACCGGTAATAAAAAGAAGGATGGTGATGATGGCGCTTACCCTGCCTGCGGCAATGGCGCGCTGCTGGAGCGGGGCCGTGGTTTTAATATTGATGAAAAAAGCACCATGCATCGCTAGCATGGATACAGATAGCAACCCACAGAGTAAGGCATAAGGATTTAGAAGGCCAAAAAAAGTGCCCGTATAGAATGAACGTAAATTTTCATCAAAATAAAAGGGTACCCCTTGGATGACATTGCCAACAGCAACACCAAATATTAATGCAGGCACAAAGCCGCCTACAAACAAGGCCCAGTCCCAGAAGGATCGCCAATGGGGCGCTTCGAGTTTTGAACGATATTTGAAACCAACAGGTCGTAAAATTAAGGCTAATAACACGAGCAGCATGGCGAGGTAGAAGCCTGAAAAAGCCAACGCATAGAGTGCGGGCCAGGCGGCAAATATCGCACCGCCCCCTAAGATGAACCAAACTTGATTACCTTCCCATGTGGGCGCGATGCTATTAATTAATACCCGCCTTTCCATGTCTGTTTTAGCAAGCCACGGCAACCACATCGCGACCCCTAAATCAAAACCATCCATGATAGCAAAACCAATCAGTAGGACCCCTATTAACATCCACCACAGGATGCGTAAGGTCTCGTAATCTAAGGGCATGATGCGTTCTCCTAGTGGGTTTGGTCGTTAGGACCAAGACGGATGTATTTGATCATCAGATAGAGCTCAACAACGGCAAGGGCCGTATAAAAAATCACAAAGCCTGCAATGGACGTTAATATTTGGGTGGCACTAACAGATGAGGTGCCCATGGCGGTGGGTAATATCCCTTGTACCGCCCAAGGTTGGCGCCCATACTCCGCAACAACCCAACCCAGTTCTGAAGCAATCCATGGCAGAGGCAGAGACCAAAAAGCCAGGTGTAAATACCATCGTGTGGTGTGGAGCTTGCGTTTAATAGACAAATAAAAGCCTGTTGCAAATAGAAAGATAAAAAATAGACCGCATAACACCATGATACGAAATGAGAAAAAGAGGGGCATGACTTTGGGCTGAAGATCTTGAGCCGCTTGGTCGATTTGTGCCTCAGTGGCATTGGTTACTTTTTCAGTGTATTTCTTTAACAACAATCCATAGCCTAATGATTTCCCATATTGGTTGAAATTGGCTTTGGCTTGATCATCATCTGGGTTTTTTTGTAGGCGTGTCAGGGCATCATAGGCACGAATGCCTTCTTTGATTTGAAGTCGTCCTTGCGCTGTTAATTCAACAATCCCTTCGAGCGGTTCATTAAATGAGCGCGTTGCAATGAGTCCTAGCATATAAGGCACATCGATGCTGTAGTCCGTTTTCAAGGATTTGCTATTGGGAATACCGAATAAGGTCAAACTGGCCGGGGCTTTTTCAGTGTGCCACATGGCCTCCATGCTCGCTAATTTCATTTTTTGATTGTTGTTGGCCAGGTAGCCACTTTCATCGCCTAAAACAACCACGGATAAAGCCGATGCCAAGCCAAACGATACGGCAACGGTTATGGACCGTTTTGCTAAATCAATATGCCGGTTACGTAAGAGAAAATAGGCGCTAATGGATAAGATAAAGATAGAACCGGTGACATAGCCCGCACTGATGGTATGAACAAATTTTGCTTGAGCAACGGGATTAAACATCACCGCTGCAAAATCGGTGACTTCCATGCGCATGGTTTGGTAATTAAACGTCGCACCCACAGGATTTTGCATCCAACCATTGGCGATCAATATCCATAGCGCTGAAAGGTTGGTTCCTAAAGCAAGCAGCCAGGTGCAGCCCATGTGTTGTAATTTAGTTAATTTGTCCCAGCCAAAGAAAAATAATCCCACAAAAGTGGCTTCTAAGAAAAATGCCATGAGCCCCTCAATGGCAAGGGGTACGCCAAAAACATCACCCACATAGTGTGAATAATAAGCCCAGTTCGTACCAAACTGAAACTCCATCGTTAAACCCGTGGCGACGCCTAAAACAAAATTAATACCAAATAAGATGCCCCAGTATTTAACCATTTTTTGCCAAATTTCACGCCCTGTCATGACATAGACCGTTTCCATGATCGCAAGTAATAGCGAAAGGCCTAACGTTAGGGGCACAAATAGAAAATGATACAACGCCGTTAAGGCAAATTGTAGACGAGACAAATCAACAATATCACTACCAGGAATCATAGAGCACCTATGTTGTTGGGGTCTGTTGACCAAACCAGCAAGTTGTCAACAAACCCTATGATCAATATTAAAAAAATTATGACAAAATAATGATACAAAAATCACGAGGAAACATCAGGCATGCGTTCACTTTCTGTCAGGTAGAGTGGGTTGCCTTGCATCTTGTTGAGCATCTGACCCTAGCATCCATTGTTGCGTACTTATAATAGGTTTTGCTGTATCTTTGAAACAAAAAAACCATAAAAGAGTTAACAATGAAAATTTAATAAGCAGTGTGATTTTAATATCACGGGCCAGTGATCGCATTCGCTCAATCCTTGTTTTTTCGATAGATAATAGCGGTGTTTCCAATGAGTTGCACGAGTTCAGCGGTTAATTGTTGGCACAGCTCAGTTGCAATCGCTAGGCGCTCTGCTTTTTCAGCACCATTGATTTTAACTTTAATTAATTCATGGATTTCTAATGCAAGATGGGTTTCTTCAGTCACAGCCGGTGTTAAACCCTTGGCACCTAAGAGTACAACAGGCTTTAAATGGTGTGCTTTGGCCTTCAATTCTTGTTTAAATGATGTTTTCACAATAACTTCCCTTGAAAATGATAAATTATTGCACGTTTTGCTGTGAAAAGGTAGTGACATTCGTTATAATATAAAGAGTTTTCTATTGGTTGAATGGTATGCCTCGGTCTAAAAGTAGTAAAAAATGGTTACAAGAACATTTTGATGACCCTTATGTTAAAAAAGCACACCTTGAAGGGTATCGTAGTCGCGCAGTTTATAAATTGAAAGAAATCGATGACAAAGATCATCTGCTAAGGCCCGGGATGACAGTCGTTGATTTAGGGGCCGCCCCCGGTGGATGGACCCAATACCTTGCTCAAAAATTAGATGGCCGTGGTACCATTATTGCCCTGGATATTTTAGCCATGGATTTTCTGCCCGGTGTTGATTTTATCTTGGGGGATTTTCGTGAGGATGCGGTCCTTCAACAGCTAATTCAATTATTGCCTGAACGTGGACTTGATGTGGTTTTATCGGATATGGCACCTAATATGAGTGGTAATATTGCCGTCGATATACCCTGTGCCATGTATCTCGCTGAGCTGGCCTTTGATTTTGCATGCAAAATGTTAAAGCCTGGGGGGACCTTACTCATGAAAATTTTTCATGGGTCTGGGTTTGATTCCCTCATTAAGGAAGCACGCCAGCAGTTTGATCGGGTGACTATTCGTAAGCCTTCAGCATCCCGTTCACGCTCGCGTGAAACCTATTTGCTAGCTAAGGGCTATAATTTATAGTAACTTTATCGTATCTTTTCCAATTTTTTGGTCAAGTGCATTTATATTTCGTAACAGCAAGAGGTTATTACTTTGAATGACATGGTAAAAAATTTATTTTTATGGCTCATCATTGCCATTGTTCTCGTTTCGGTATTCAGTAATTTTGGGCCTCGAAACGCCACGACGGATCGCGTCTCCTATAGCCAGTTTCTTAAGGAAATTGATAAGGGGATGATTAATGCTGTCACGATCGAGGATGACAAGGTCATCAAAGGCATCACGAAAAACAGTCATCGATTTGTCACCTACATGCCCGTACAAGACAATGCCTTATTGGGTGAATTGTTAAAAAATAACGTGGATGTGAGTGGTCAAGAAAAACAACAAGAAAGCTTCCTCTTGCATCTGTTTATTAATTGGTTCCCCATGTTGTTACTGATTGGCGTCTGGATTTTCTTTATGCGCCAGATGCAAGGTGGCGGCGGTCGGGGCGCCATGTCCTTTGGTCGCTCACGTGCGCGCTTGTTGGGTGAAGATCAAGTCAAAGTGACCTTTGCCGATGTCGCGGGTGTGGATGAAGCGAAAGATGAAGTGAAAGAGCTGGTCGATTTCCTGCGTGATCCGACTAAATTCCAAAATTTAGGGGGCCGGATTCCAAGAGGCGTGTTACTCGTGGGATCGCCAGGCACAGGTAAAACTTTATTGGCTCGTGCTGTGGCAGGCGAAGCAAAAGTGCCCTTCTTCACTATATCAGGCTCTGATTTTGTTGAAATGTTTGTTGGTGTTGGTGCCTCTCGTGTTCGCGATATGTTTGAGCAAGCCAAAAAACAAGCGCCTTGTATTATTTTTATTGATGAAATCGATGCCGTCGGACGCCACCGCGGTGCAGGCTTAGGCGGCGGACATGATGAACGTGAGCAGACCTTAAATCAATTGTTGGTTGAAATGGATGGGTTTGAGGGCAATGAAGGGGTGATCGTCATTGCAGCAACCAACCGACCTGATGTGCTTGATCCTGCGTTGCTTCGTCCAGGTCGTTTTGACAGGCAAGTGGTGGTCCCATTGCCAGATATTCGTGGACGCGAGCAAATTCTTAAAGTCCATCTAACCAAAGTGCCTATTGATTCAAGCGTAGAAGTCTTGCCCATTGCGCGAGGGACTCCTGGATTTTCTGGTGCTGATCTCGCGAACCTAGTGAATGAGGCGGCACTCTTTGCGGCCCGGGGTAATAAACGTAAAGTCAGTATGCTAGAACTTGATAAAGCAAAAGATAAGATAATGATGGGGGCTGAGCGTCGATCCATGGTAATGGATGAGAGTGAGAAAAAATTAACGGCTTACCATGAATCAGGGCATGCGATTGTGGGCTTGATGGTCCCAGAACATGATCCGGTGTATAAAGTGACGATTATTCCTCGTGGACGGGCGCTGGGCGTGACGATGTTTTTGCCAGAGCAAGATCGCTACAGCCATAGTAAACGCCGTTTAGAGAGTCAACTGGCAAGTCTTTTTGGTGGGCGTGTTGCAGAGGAGCTGATTTTTGGTGCAGACAATGTCACTACAGGGGCCTCGAATGATATTATGCGTGCCACGGAAATTGCTCGTAAAATGGTAACCAGTTGGGGGCTTTCTGCGATGGGGCCGCTCACTTTTGGTCAAGAAGAGAGTGAGGTGTTTTTAGGCCGATCGGTCAATCAAAACAAAGAGGTTTCAGACCAAACCGCACAACAAATTGATCAAGAAGTACGGGCCATCGTTGATCGTAATTATCAACACGCAATGAAAATTTTGAACGAAAACATTGATAAACTCCACTTAATGGCTGATGGTTTGATCAAATATGAAACGATTGATGCGGATCAGATCAAAGAAATTATGTTAGGCAAAGAGCCCTCGCCCCCGGCTGATTGGGAGGCGCTAAGCAGTATAGATAAAGATAAAAATAAGGACACGACGGGTAAAAACGGTGAGTCGAAAGATCAGCCGGTTAAACCCATAGCAGAGGATCCCGCTGGTCAAAATTAAGATCTGTTGACAACGCGACGATATTGGTTAAAAAAAGTGGATTTCCTGTGCTTCGCTGCGATGCTCGAAAATCAACATTTTTTGACTTAAAGATCGGGCCAGGAAGTTATTTCTGGCCCGATCTTAAGCGAGCTAATTCTCAACTGATCCTTAGACCAAAACTGGCGGCAATGCAGCGAGCATTCAGTGAATAGTCAACAGTTTTACCAATGGTGTCATCAGACCTTTCTGCCTGTTTTACCTTCATCCCCTTATTTGCGTAAACCACTCATCATGGGGGTGTTGAATGTGACACCGGATTCTTTTTATGATGGCGGTGATTATATTGAATTAAATCACGCCCATAATAGGGCAGTGTCAATGATAGCCGGGGGGGCTGATATCATTGATATTGGCGGGGAATCAACAAAACCTGGGGCTGAACGTGTGTCTATTGCTGAAGAATTGGCGCGCGTTATTCCCCTTATTGAGCGGATTCGCGCTGACAGCGATGTTTGTATTTCTATCGATACCAGTAAAGCGCAGGTGATGCAGGCAGCACTTGCAGCGGGTGCCACATGGGTTAATGATATTAAAGCGTTGACGGATGAAGATGCGTTGGCTGTTGTCTCGCAATGGGATGTGCCGGTGTGTTTGATGCACATGCAAGGAACCCCGCAATCGATGCAAGACAACCCACATTATCAATCCGATGTCATTGATGAATTGAATTTGTTTTTTCACCAACGCATCGAGGCTTGTTTAAAGGCGGGCCTGAGTCGAGCGCATTTGATCCTTGATCCAGGGTTTGGGTTTGGAAAATCAGTGCAACATAATTTACGCATTGTGAGAAATATCAGTGCATTTCAGCAACATGGTGCGCCTTTGTTGCTGGGGGTATCGCGTAAAAGTACCATCGGTAGTGTGTTACAAAAAACAGTATTTGAACGCTTATCCGGCAGTATTGCTGTAGCAGTATTTGCAGCCCTTCAAGGGGTATCGATCATTAGAACGCATGATGTAGATGAAACCCATCAAGCGCTAGAAATGGTTCATGCGATTGTTGGCCAAGATGAATGACTAGAGGTGGAAAAATGAGTGAACGTAAATATTTTGGTACGGATGGCATTCGCGGCCAAGTGGGAATGACCAATATAAACCCAGAATTCATGCTTAAATTAGGCTGGGCTGTTGGTCGGGTGATAGCGAATGGTCAGCGTAAAAAAGTGCTCATTGGCAAAGACACACGTATTTCTGGGTATATGTTGGAATCTGCATTAGAAGCAGGTCTTTCTGCAGCAGGGATTGATGTAAGATTATTAGGACCTATGCCGACACCAGGGATTGCCTATTTAACACAAACCTTGCGTGCCAGTGCAGGGATTGTGATCAGTGCTTCTCATAATTTATTTGAAGACAATGGAATTAAGTTCTTTATGGCGGATGGGAGTAAATTACCTGAAAACCTTGAGCTTGAAATAGAACAAGAAATTGATAAACCCTTAAAAACAGTTTCTTCTGTAGACTTAGGAAAAGCTTACCGGATTCACGATGCCCCCGGACGTTACATCGAGTTTTGTAAATCAACGATTCCTTCCCTCACTCGGCTATCTGGCTTAAAGATTGTTGTTGATTGTGCGAATGGAGCAACCTATCACATTGCGCCCAATGTGTTCATTGAGTTGGGGGCTGAGGTGATAGCCATCGGTGATAAACCAGATGGGTTTAATATCAATCAAGGGGTTGGATCAACGGCTCCTGAAGCCTTGCAGCAGCGTGTGATTAAAGCAGGGGCTGATATTGGAATTGCATTGGATGGCGACGGGGATCGGGTGATTTTAGTTGATTCCAAAGGCAGGGTCGTTAATGGGGATCAAATCCTCTATATCATAGCCAAGGACAGGCATGAGCGGGGTGTGTTGCATGGGGGCGTGGTGGGGACATTAATGAGTAATTACGCCCTTGAAAACGCCATCAAGGCACTGGGGGCCTCTTTTATACGAACCCGCGTAGGCGACCGATATATTCTAGAGGCGCTGAAGGAAAATGATTGGAAAATTGGTGGCGAGTCATCAGGCCATGTGGTTTGCCTTGATAAAACAACCACAGGCGATGGGATCATTGCGGCATTACAAGTCCTTGCTATCATGATAAAACAAGAAAAATCATTAGAACAATTATGTGAAGGGATGATTTTGTTACCCCAAACCTTGATTAATTTAAAAACAGACAATGCATTGATGTTGGCTCAAAATGACAGCGTCATAAAGGCTGTGGATGCATTGAGTAAAAAACTAGTAGGAAAGGGGCGCGTTTTACTAAGGCCTTCGGGGACCGAGCCCGTATTGAGGGTCATGGTGGAAGGGGTCAATCCAGAGCAAGTCCAAGGACAAGCAATGGAATTATCTCTGGAAATTGAGCGGATTGATACACAGCGCAGAGGCACAATATGATGTGTTGGGATGCGGCTATTCTTTCCCCACGAGCAAACAATAGGGAGGCTGTATGAGACAAACCCTCGTCATGGGTAATTGGAAAATGAACGGAAGCATTAATCAGGTGAACTCACTATTAAACGGGATACTTGCCCTCATGCCGCCACAGGAGGGGGTTGAATGCGTTGTTTTTCCGCCTGCTATTTATTTGCCATTGGCATCCATGTTGTTGAGCAATGGCCTTATCAAATTGGGTGCACAAAATGTCTATCCGGCTGATGCAGGGGCCTACACTGGCGAGTTGTCCGCCCCGATGTTAAATGACTTCTGCTGTCGGTATGTGTTGGTTGGACATTCGGAACGTCGACAAATATTTCATGAAGATGAAAAATTTGTCGCGGAAAAATTCCACCATGTAAAAGATCATGATATGATACCGGTTCTGTGTTTAGGGGAGACCCTCGAAGAGCGAGAAAAGGGATTAACGGAGGCCGTTTTAACCCGGCAATTGCTCGCTGTAACAGCGTTTGGTAGTCATTTTTTTCAGCAGTGTGTGGTGGCCTACGAACCCGTTTGGGCCATAGGGACCGGACGCACCGCATCACCTGACGAAGCCCAGGCCGCGCATGCATTCATACGCAGTCTGGTGGCTAAAATAGATGACAGGGATGCGGAAAAATTGCCCATTATTTATGGCGGCAGTGTGAATGAACGAAATGCACGCACACTGTTTGCAATGCCCGATGTGGATGGTGGATTGGTTGGTGGTGCATCACTGAATGCACAACAGTTTGTGGAAATATTAAAATGTATCAATTGTTATTAATGGTTCACGTATTGATTGCCTCAGCAGTGATAGGCCTGGTATTAATTCAGCATGGAAAAGGTGCGGATATTGGTGCTGGCTTTGGTTCAGGGGCCTCCAATACGGTGTTTGGTAGTCAAGGAACAGGAAGTTTTCTGTTCAAATTAACAGGCGGTTTAGCGTTGGCTTTTTTTGTTACGAGTTTATCCTTGTCAGCGATTGTAGCCAATCAATACAAAAAAGCAGAACAATTAACGATCCCTCAACAAACCAAGGTACCGGAAACTAGAATTCCAGTACCGGTTGATAGTAAAAATTAAGATTTTAGCCGAAGTGGTGGAATTGGTAGACACGCCGTCTTGAGGGGGCGGTGGCGTAAAGCTGTGCCGGTTCGAGTCCGGCCTTCGGCACCAAACTAACGTGAGCGAAGCCACATGATGCTAACACAATATTTACCCATTCTTGTCTTTGTTCTCATCGGACTTGCCTTGGGCTTGGTGATGTTGGGTGCAGGTTCGTTGCTGTCTCAACATAAGCCGGATGTTGCAAAAAATTCACCCTATGAGTGTGGCTTTCCAGCCTTTGAAAGCTCGCATATTCCTTTCGACGTTCGTTTTTACCTGGTTGCCATCTTATTTATTATTTTTGATTTAGAAACTGCTTTTTTTATCCCATGGGCCATCGCTTTGAGAAAAATTGGATGGTTTGGTTTTTCAGCAATGATGATTTTCCTAGGCTTGTTGGTCATTGGTTTCATTTATGAGTGGAAACGGGGCGCATTGGAGTGGGAATAATTGAGGCTTAATATGGCTGTAACAGAATTACAAAAAGAAGGTTTTGTCACAACCAGCGTTGAAAAACTCGTTGGTTGGGCTCGGAGCGGCTCCATGTGGCCCATGACTTTCGGGTTGGCTTGTTGTGCTGTAGAAATGATGCATGTTGGTGCGGCTCGTTACGACCTAGACCGTTTCGGCATCATTTTTCGTCCCAGTCCTCGTCAATCAGATGTCATGATCGTTGCAGGGACCTTATGTAATAAAATGGCGCCAGCCCTGCGCAAAGTTTATGATCAAATGCCAGAACCCAGATGGGTCATTTCAATGGGCTCCTGTGCGAATGGTGGTGGATATTATCACTATTCCTATTCAGTTGTACGCGGCTGTGACAGGATTGTTCCAGTTGATATTTATGTACCAGGTTGCCCACCCACGGCTGAGGCACTGTTGTATGGGATCATCCAGTTACAAAATAAAATTAAACGTAAAGCCATTATCAATCTGTAAAGATTGTGGGTTTTCAGGATCGCGTGCGATCTTTAAAAAAAAGTGTGATTGAAAATGACAAAATCAGATGAATTGGCTCAACAGTTAACGACAGAATTGGCACCTTCACTCCAGTCAATCACCACAGCGTTTGGCGAGGTGACGGTTGAATGTGAGGTGCCATTATTAAAAATAGTATTGAGCCAGTTGCGAGATAATCCTTTATTTGCTTTTGATGAACTCATCGACCTATGCGCTGTTGATTATCTTCTTTATGGGGAATATGACTGGGAAACTGAGGCGTCAACGGAAAGAGGATTTTCACGCGGCGTTGAGCGGCAGGAACCAACGGCATATTCCTTCGATAAACCACGTTTTGCTGTGGTGTATCATCTTCTGTCAACCAAGCGAAACCACCGATTGCGAGTAAAAGTTTTTGTAGAAGCCTCTCATTTAAAGGTGCCTTCTGTTCATGAACTGTGGAAAGGGGCCAATTGGTTTGAGCGAGAGGCCTATGATTTATTTGGTATTTTATTTGAAGGTCATCCTGATTTAAGAAGAATTCTGACGGATTATGGATTCATTGGTCATCCGTTTCGCAAAGATTTCCCGCTCAGTGGGCATGTGGAAATGCGATATGATGCCGCATTAAAGCAGGTGATTTATGAGCCCGTCGATATTGTTCCCAGGATATTGGAACCCAAAGTGATTCGCGAAGACAATCGCTATCGTGACACCCAAGTAGGTGCAGAATGATTGAATTACAAAATTACACGCTAAATTTTGGCCCACAACACCCTGCAGCGCATGGCGTATTGCGCCTGGTCTTGGAGTTGGAGGG